>PFAV01000048.1:0-162 GCA_002773545.1 bacterium (Candidatus Gribaldobacteria) CG10_big_fil_rev_8_21_14_0_10_41_12
GGGACGGATGCGACGGACCATGACTGCGGCTGACACCTACTTTATGATGAAGTGGTGGCAGGTTAGGGAAGTGCAAGCAGCTCCGGCTTTGGCGAAAGAAGCAGTAAAGCACCCGCTGCCCGACGACATCAAGAAAACCATTAAAGGTACGCCTTGCGAGGG
>PFAV01000048.1:183-8172 GCA_002773545.1 bacterium (Candidatus Gribaldobacteria) CG10_big_fil_rev_8_21_14_0_10_41_12
TAACGAGTGCGCTGCGAAAAGTTACGCGGAGCAATACCGAAAATGAAAGAGGAGGTTTCTTATGAGCACAATGGTTAGAAATGCGTTAATAGGCGTCGGAGTAATTTTAGTAATTGCTGCCTTTTATTTTTTGCTGGCTAGGCCATATATGGAAGCAAAGGACAGGGGGCAGGCAAGGATAATAGAGCAAGTGGCAAAGGCGGAAAAGGCCAAACAGGAATTCGCGGCCAAGCAGGCGAAAGAGGCCGAAGAACAGGCAGCCAGAGAAGCCAAAGCGGTGGCAGAAGAAGCAGCCAAACTGAAGATGGTGCAGGAGATGGCTACTGTTAGGCAGGGCGAAGGCGTTGAGCATGCCCTGATACGGCAACTGGTTGATAACCCCGGTATTATGAACGGGATTAAGGTGAAGATCGGAGAGAAGGAGTATGATCTCGCCTATTCCGGGGAAAGTTCTGAAAAGAAGGCAGTTAAGAAATGGGCACAATCTAAGGCCCATCTAATTGCGATTGCCTCTGGTTATGTAGATCAGAAAACCGGCAGGCAAATTAGGATAAAGAAACCAAACGAGGTAGCTTTCATTCTTAAGGCAGTAGATAGCAAATTTAACATTGATATCTACAAAAAAGAACTCAAGACCGCGGATGAAAAGGTTGCTGATGCAGAATTTGGTAGCGAGCCATGTTATAGCATCGGCGGGTTAGGGGTTGATTATCAAGCGACTTTTTGGGCAGATGTCAAGAATGTCGGTTTTTATGAGTATATCTGGACACCGGCACGGGAATGAAATGCGGTATAACTCCAGCTACCAATAAGACTTATTCTTAAATTTTTATCTAAGGCAATGTCCGATGGGACATTGATAAAAGATCTCCGATTGGAGATTTGTTTAATTGCCGATTGGCAGTTAAGCCGCTGATTAGCGCCAGAAGATGAAGAGGAAAGAGAAGTTAAGAGAGATGAGCAAGAGGCAGTTGAATCCAGCAAGAGAGGAGGAAAAAGCGGATGAAGCGGATATTGATGATCCTGATTATGGCTGTGTTCGTTTTGGCAGCGGCAACAGCCCAAGCCGAAACTTACCAAGTTGTTAAAGGAGATTGCTTGTCTAAAATCGCCCAAAAGTTTCATGTCAGCTGGACAAAGCTGTTTAAGGCGAATAAGACAATAATCTCTAATCCCGACCTGATATTTCCTAATCAGGTGTTACGGGTTCCGGAAAAAGGGTCGGGTAGGGTCACAGCTTTATCCAACAAAGCCAAGCCTTTTTTCTGGAAAAATCCTAACGCCAATTCATTTGGCCGACGTGATTTCATTAAGGCAATTAATATGTTTAATCTTCCGCAAGAAGTGAAAACACTGCTGATTGCCGAAGTGAATAGCGGCCGATTTGAATGGCACCAAATTAGGTTTGGCGACTATTTTGAGCAAATGGCCTCTGACAATTATCGCATTGTTAAGAACGTTTATGCTCAATGGAAGCCAGGCCGGTTGTTAGCGGCGAAAAAATATTCGGTCAAATATAAGGATAAAGTTTATTATTTGGCTGATCCTTTGATTTGCCACAATTGGGCCTGGTGGAGCGAGATTGAGAAGGCGGTTAAGCCACCTGCTGAAAAGCCGCCAGAGGTTGTAGCAGTACCACCCCCACCACCCCCTCCACCACCGGAACAGCCGAAACCTCTAATGATGATGTTGATTCCAGCGGAGGAAGAGGAAGCGCCAGCAGTAGCGGTTCAGCAGGTAACTCCAGCGAAAACGATACGCAAGTTTGGAAAATGCCGGCCTGATTGGGAAGCTTGGGCTTACAGCGGCGTCCATGTGGGCGCGCAGTCGCAGAATAGAAAAAACTGGGATATGTATTACGGGGGAAACATCAGCTTTTTTCCCTGCAAAACCCGATTAGGCAAAGGAATTTTCCGCGCCGGACCATCAGCTCAATTTGTGGGATGGGAAGGCAGAGTAGAAGATAAAATTAGCTATCGTGGAGATATGGCTTTATTCGGCGGTGAAGCCCAATACATTACGGGCAAAACCAAAGATTATCTTAAAGTACTTTATGGTACTAAGATGGGCGACGTATGGGGAAAAGATTTTCCCTATGAATCGTCCGAGAAGAACCGTATGTACGCGGTGGAGGGCGCGCACCAATGGTGGTACGGTCGAAAGAGAAAATGGTTTAGAGAGTTTGAAGTCGGGTTCCGCCTTGAGTTAGCCGAGCCGGGCAAGAAGCATTCCAGCTTTGCCGGAGTACCAATAGATGATCCAGCGCAGGATCAATCGTTTTATTCAATACGCGGCAAGACGGAATATTACGCTAAGGGGCCGGTTACTTTAACGGCCGAAAACAGTTGGGGTTACCGGGGGTTTGATCAATCCATAGTAATGGAACCTCGGGCTGGCGTTAAGTTGTATGATACAATTGAGTTTGATGTATCATATAGCTGGATAGAGCATAGTCAGAATGACATGGTGGGAGCGCATATTATACTCAATGCCAGCAAACTGACTAAAATTTTAATTAAAAAATTCAAGGCCAAGGCCAAAAAGGCTGAGAAAACAACCGAAAAACAGGAGGTAGTAAAATGAAAAAGTTAGTAGTTTTTTTTAGCGTGCTAACGCTGATAGCGTTAGCGGGAGTCGCGTTCGCGCAGGATAATGTCTGCCCAAGGCCATGGGCAGAAAATCGGGATGTAATTTATCCCGACTGCGCGATCAAGGCAGGGTTCGCCCATGAATCCCCGGCGAATGGACCATTCTACATCGCCTATGACGATAACGAATGGTTCGTGACGGACGCCGAGTACCAGAAATACAAACCGGTTCTGGTGCGAACTAAAGATGGCAACTGGAAAGCCGCAGGCATGAGAGGGCAACGGCATCACCCGGTGATTTTAAAGGGTGGTTCCCCGATCTGGCTGAAGATTGAAAATGTGTATAATCTGCCAAATCAGGGAACGGTCAGGAACGGTATTGACTATACCAATCCTGACGGCCCATGCTTCCTGGTGGAGTAGCGAACGGAGAGGACAAAAGGGTGCTAAGTTTTTCACAAGAAAAACAAAGCACCCTTCTTTTTTTACTCCTTGACTTTTTATTCAAATATGCTATTTTAAAAAGTTAGTTTAATATAATATTATGAGTTCAAATAAAGAGAATTTAAACGAGGCTAAGCAGAAATTTATCAAGCTATTGGCACTTGTTGTTTTACTATTTTTATTTTTAATTATTTTTAATTTAGCAAGTTTATACACTATTTTTGCCATAATTTTTTTATTTATTAGCTATTTATTATTACGAAATTATATTTGGCTTTTTTTAATTTTAGCTTTGCCGGCTTTGGCTTTTGGCCAGTTTATAAATATTCCCCTTACGGTCAATTGGGTTTACGAAGCCAGTTTAACGGAAGTTTTAATAATCACGGCAACTCTGATATTTTTTATTGATAAATTTATTAATAGTAAAATCGGCGGAATTAAAATTAATAGCCTGTTATTTTTACTTTTTATTTATTTTTTATTATCAATAATTTCTTTTTTTCACATCATAGACTTCCGGCTTTATATTTTTGGTTTAAAATTAATCGCTTTTAGTTTTTTGGTTTATTTTTTAACCTTAAATTTAATAGATAACAAGAATAAAATTAAAGTTTTTCTTTATAGTCTGGCCGCGACTGTTTTAATTTTAGCCAGCCAACTTTTTATAAAGTTTTACCAAATGGGCTGGTCAACCAAATTCTTTTTTGAAAGAAATTTTATCACCATACCCTTGGGTCCGATTGCTACAGCCGCGGCTATCTTAGTTTTGATTTTACCCATAATTTTAAGCTTTTATTTTTATTTAGACAATGCCAATAAGGCCAAGCCGTTTTTATTTTTTATTTTTTTAATCGGCTGTTTAGCCCTGTTTTTAACTTTAGGCAAAGCGGCAATTTTTAGTTTAGCTTTGGGCTTATTTTATTTATTTATTAAATTAAAAAATAAAAGAGTGATTTTTATCTTAGCCCTAATGGCTTTTATGATTTTAAGTTTTATTTTTTTCAATTCGTTTTTTACCGGTTTATGTGAACGTTTAAGCAACACTTTTATAGACACGAACAGCAAGTTTAGGATTTTAGAATACCAGACCGGCTGGAAACTGATTAGTGATAATTTTTGGCTGGGCGTGGGTCCGGGCCAGCAGCTTTATTATTTTAAAAAAATGTTAAATTTTGAAACTGCCCAGTTGATCAATAATTTTTTCCTGCAATCCTGGATTGATTTAGGACTGACCGGCCTGGCGCTCATATTTTTTATGTTAATTAAAATCATTAAACAAGTGGTCGGTTTAGCCGGAAAAATCAGCGGTAATAATTTATACATTTATTACGGCTTTATAGCCGCGCTGCTAGTCAGCTTGGTTAACGGTTTGGCGGAAGTGACATTTTTTGCCTTGTCTTACGGCATAATTTTTTGGGCAATTATCGGCGTGTTACATAATTTGGATAAATATGAAAAAATTATCAGTCATAATAATTAATTATAATACTCCGGCTATAACCGAAAAAGCCATCAGGGCGTTTCAGAAAAATGCCACTGGTCTTGATTATGAAATTATTTTAATTGACAATAATTCCAGCCAAAAAATTTCTGATGATATTATCAAAGAATTAAATCTAAAGTATATTATTAATGACCAAAATTTAGGTTTTGCCAAAGCCATTAATCAGGGTATTAAGGCGGCTCGTGCCGAATATATTTTACTTTTAAATTCAGATGTAATAGTTGAAAAGCAGGCTATAGCTGAATTATTGGGATATTTTGAGAAAGAAAATCAGGCGGGAATTATCGGCCCGAAATTTATTTATCCTGATGGAAAAAATCAGATAAGTTCGGGAAAATTTTCTAATTTTTGGTGCGAGTTATTCCGCTTTACCTTGCTTTATAAAATACTGCCATTCGGCATATATAATAAAGATTTTAAAAATGTTAGATCAGTTGACTGGCTAAGCGGCGGTTGTATATTAATTAGACAGCAGGTGATTGAGCGAATTGGTTTGTTTAACGAGAATTATTTTTTCGGCACAGAAGACAAAGATTTTTGTTTGCGGGCAAAGAATAACGGCTGGCAGGTTATTTATTATCCCCCAGCGCAGGTCATACATCATCATGGTTTTTCTTCCGGCGGCCGCAGAGCCACCAGCCGTCTAGAAATGGAACGAGATGCTGAAGATTATTTTTTGGCTAAAAATTTTCCCCAAAAGATATTGGCGCGCTTTTTAATCAGGCAAATATATAATTTGAAAATATTAATTTTTAGTATTTTGGGTCTTGGCCAAAAAACAAAAAGATATTTGCCGATTGATGCTACTATTGCCGTAACTTATAAATGCAACAGTCGTTGCCAGATGTGTAATATCTGGCAGACAAAAAATCCTGGGAATTTGCCGGTTAAATATTTTTATAATTTGAGCAAAAGTTTAAAGTATATTAATTTAAGCGGCGGCGAGCCATTTCTGCGACCGGACTTGCCAGAAATAGTAAAAATCATTAAACAGGCAAGCCCCGGAGCGCAAATTATTATTTCAAGCAATGGTTTAGCCAGCGACTTGATTGAGCAGACGACTAAACAGATATTAGCCATTGATAAAAATATCGGCATCAGAATTTCTTTGGACGGAATCGGTGGTGCGCATGACAAGATTCGCGGTATCGCCGGCATTTATCAGCATGTTTTAAAAACTATCAGCGCGTTTAAAAATTTAGGTATAAAGAATTTAGGTTTTAGTTTTACTGTCATGGATGACAATATTAATGAGTTAAAAGCAGTCTATGATTTATCAAAAAGCATGGGACTGGAGCTGGCCTTGGCCTTGGTGCAAAATTCAGAAATTTATTTTCAAAAAAATGATAATAAACTAGCGCAAATTAAACAAGTAGAAGATAATTTAAAATATATTATTTGCCAAGAGCTAAAAAGCCGGAATATTAAAAGATGGTTCAGGGCTTATTATGATTATGGCCTTTTGTATTTTGCCAAATATGGAAAAAGATTATTGCCTAGCGGCGCCGGATTTGATTCATTATTTATTGATCCATCAGGTGATATTTTCCCTAGCAATTTAATTAATATAAAGATGGGGAACATGGGCCAAGGTAAGCTGAATAAAATTTGGAATTCAAAGCTGGCCGAAGAGGTTAGACAAAAAATAAAACAAGATAATATTTCTGAAAGTTGGATTATTTGCACTATTAGAGGGGAAATAAAAAAGCATTTATTTAAAATCGCTTTTTGGATTTTAAGAAATAAATTTTTTTCTAATTTATGAAAATTTTAATGATCAACAAATTCTATTATTTTAGAGGCGGCAGCGAACACTATGTTTTTGAATTGTCAAAATTGCTGGAAAGCTATGGCCATCAGGTTGTTTTTTTTTCTATGCAAGATGAAAGAAATATTAAATCAAAATTTAGTGAGTATTTTATAAAAAAAGTTGATTTGCAAAAATTTAATTTAATAAATATAATTAAATTTTTTTATAATTACGAAGCGGTTAAAAAATTAAAAAAAATAATTAAAGATGAAAAGCCGGAGGTAGCTCATTTGCATAATATCGCGCATCAAATCAGTCCGGCTATTATTAAAGTTTTGCGAAAAAATAATATTCCCATTGTCCAAACTCTTCATGACTATAAAATAATCTGCCCGAATTATAGGTTATACAGCCGTCGCCAGATATGCCAGCTCTGCCGGGGCGGTAAATATTATAATTGTTTTTTTAGAAAATGTCTGCATAACTCTTGGCTTAAAAGTTTTTTGGGTATGCTGGAAGCTTATTTAAATAATAAAATTTTTAAGTATTATGATCTGGTAGACTTATTTATCGCGCCTAGCCAATTTATGAAGGATGTTTGTATTAGATTTGGCATAGCGGAAAATAAAATCAAAGTAATCTATAACTTTATTGATGTGACTGCTCTAACAAATGACAATTTGGCGAATAAAAAAGAAGAGCCAGAATACATTTTATATTTCGGCCGGCTGTCTCAAGAAAAGGGGATTGGTATTTTATTGGATGCCTTGGCTAAAGTTAATGGCGTGATTAATTTAAAAATTGTTGGCGCTGGCTTGGAACGCAAAAATTTAGAATTAAGAATTAAGAATTTAGAATTAAGCGATAGAGTTGAAATAGTTGGACCTAAATATGGCGATGAATTAAAACAAATAATTATCCGAGCCAAAGCCGTGATAATGCCTTCACTTTGGCCGGAGAATATGCCCTATAGTATTTTGGAAGCTTTGGCCTTGGGTAAAATAGTTATTGCCAGCCGTACTGGCGGTTTGCCGGAAATTATTCAAGATGGCTGCAATGGACTTTTATTTAATAGCGGCGATAGCATTGATTTAGCTAAAAAAATAGATTTGGTTTTAGCCAACAATCAGCTGGCCAAAAATATAGAAAATAACGCCAAACTTAGCTTAAATAAATTCAACAGTCAGGCGCATTATTGGAAAATTAGTGAAATATATCAAGATTTAATATAATTTTAGCTAATATTAAATAAAAAAGTAGAAACACGCTATGGCATGTTTCTACTTGACTAAATCTACTTAATACGCTAAGATTTAAGATAAAATAATTTTTATAATATTTTAAACTAAACAATAATATGAACCCCGTTAGAAATTTTTTCAGCGGTGTTCATTATAGATTAATATGTCAAGTAAAATTTCTAACGGGGTGAAGATGAAAAAAATTTTTATTTTAGCCGGCCTGTTAATTTTAATCATCAGCTTTGTTATTCCCCCGGCGCAAAGCAAGGTTAAATCTTATTACTCGGGCGATGCCATAATTTATCAAGGGTCTTTAATAGTTGGTTCAGTTAATATGGGCCAGCTTGAGTTATTTCGGCTAGCAGGAAAAAATTTAATCAAAGTCGCGCAGATAAGGTCTCTAGCCAATCCGAAGCTTTCAGGCAGCAGCGATTTTTTTGATTTAATTTTTAGCCAGGAAAG
>PFAV01000065.1 GCA_002773545.1 bacterium (Candidatus Gribaldobacteria) CG10_big_fil_rev_8_21_14_0_10_41_12
AAGCCAATTGATTGGCTTTAACGGGCGATTTAGGAAAACCCTCCGTGGTTTTCCGTTAAAAATCGCCCCGGACAGAGTGAGCGTCTCCTTGAAATTAGTTATCCGAACCCCAAACAATCGCGCAAGGTCTACTAATAATTTTATTTTAGCAAGTAAGGCAAAAAAATTAAAAGCCCCGCGGCCGCCGCGCCTAAGCAAGCCATTAAAACAGCTGACGCGGACAAGTCCTTGATTTTTCTGATGCGCGGGTCCCGGCAGGGCTGAAACATATCCAACATACCTTCTAATTGACTATTCAAAAGCTCTAAGCCCAGCACCAAGGCCATCATCAAACAGCAAATAGCTCGCTCCGCATTCGTCAGCGGAAACCAAAACATCGCAAAAATCACGCAAAAAGCCGCTACTAATTGTATGCGAAAACTCTGCTCCTCTTTAATCGCCCACCATAACCCCTTGCCAGAAATCTGAAACGGCTTGAAAAACGGCTTCAATTGTTTTTTCAACGGTTGCATATATTTACCATTATAACCCTATTTTTCTCTTACGCCAAAGCCAAAGAGTCAATCCAGTATAGTTTAGCGCTAAAATACTTTTTGAAAAATATAGTTGCCAGTTGGCCAAAATAGATGGCGAAAACCAATCTACCACTTGCAAAAAATAATTCAACAGCAAATTTATCGGCCAGACAAAAACTGCGGCCATAGGACGGTAAACAAAACCAACTATCAACAGCAAAAACCCCAACAGCATAATTACTGGAATGATTGGCGTAATTAAAATGTTGGCCATAACAGAAGTAATTGAAAAATAGCCAAAATAGTAAATTGACAAAGGCAGGGTAAAAAGCCAAGCCGCCAAATTAATCGCTAAAAACTGGGCCAAGTTGGCTCGCTCTAAAAGTTTCCATTTCAAAGCCAGCCAACTCTGCAGAAGCGGCGCCAAATAAATCAGCCCCAAAACAGCTAAAAACGACAGCTGAAAACCAATGTCGTGCCTCAATAAAGATGGCTTAATAAGCAACATAACGCTGGCGGCCAAAACAATGGTGCGCTGTGAGCGATTAGGCTGGCCCAAAGCGCCCGCCAACAACAGCAAACTAGCCATTACGCCAGCTCTAATAGCAGAAGGAGGCGAGCCAATCAAAAAAATATAAAACCAAATTAAAAAAGCAGATCCCCCGACGGCCCATTGGCGATACATTCCCAAAGCAATGCTCAGCCAGACCAAAATCTGCGACAAAAGCACGATATTAGAGCCCGACACCGCGGTAATATGCCTAACTCCCGCCAAATTCATTTTTTGCTTCCATTGATAATCCAAATTTTGCTGGCCGCCAAAAAGAATACCCGAGAAAAGCTCGGCTTGAGGCGAAGGAAAAACATCTTTAACCAGAGCCATTTGAGCCAATCCTGTTGTCTTGGCGGGCTGGGCCGCTGTTTCCGCGCCCAATTCAGCGCGCCCCATACCCAAAGCCAAAAATATCAAGCAGAAGCCAAAAACCGCTACTAATTTATGACGATGAAAAAACAAGATATAAAAAAATCCCAACAAAAAAAGCTCTACTAAGAGCCATTGGGGAATTTTCAACCACGAGGCCACAGCCACGCCCAAAATAACGCTTAAAGCCCAATAAAATAAAATTTTGGAATAAGTTAGCACGGTCAACTATCTCGTTTAGCGGACTTGGGTTATTTCAAAAAAAGGAGAGGCCATGGCCAAGCACTGATTGATTTCCTCGGTTAGGTCAATTTTCATTTGAGCGAAAATCGGGTCAAGGGTTTTTTCCGGCCGAAAATGCTGCAAAAAATATTTTTTGGCCGGCTTGAGCCATTTAACAATGTCGGCAATGTCCTCTTTGGTGTGTATGCCTGGCACAAAAGTGGTGCGAAACTCATAATCAACCAGGCCTTGCTTGAGTATTTCTACGCTTTTTTGGATATTATCAGCTAAATAATTGTTAGAGCATCCCTCGAACCCCACCACCGAGGAATATTTGGCCAATGGCGCCTTAATATCCATAGCCAAATAATCCACCAAGCGTTTTTTTAACAAGTCCTTTAACATTGTTGGGTTAGAGCCGTTGGTATCCAGCTTTATTTTATAGCCCATTTTTTTAATCTGGCGGCAAAAAGCCGGCAAATCCGAGTTAATAGTGGGCTCTCCCCCGCAAATAACCACGCCTTCTAATTGGCCCTTTCGTCGTTTCAAAAAGTCGTAAAAATCACTATGGGCCATTATGGGTTGCTTGGCGATTTTTTCAGGCAAAACTAATTCCGAGGAATAACACCAAGGACATCTAAAATTACAGCCAGTTAAAAAAACAATGCAAGCCAAATGCCCGGGATAATCAAGTAAAGTGATTCTTTGCAAACCGCCAATTTTCATCATACTGATTATTTATTATCTCATTATACCTGAAAAGTTTTTCTTTCTTTAAATTCTTGGGTCTTGCCCTTATGCCACTGCTGAACCGGCCTAATATACCCGACAATTCTGGAATAAACCTCGCAGGGCTGTTCAATGGTGCACTTGGGGCATTGCCAGTGCTCGCCCGACAAATAACCATGGCTGGGGCAAATGGAAAAAGTAGGGGTTAAAGTGATATAGGGCAATTTATAGTTGCTGAAAATCTTTTTAATTAGGCCTTTCATCGCCGCCAAATCGCGCAACTGCTCGCCAATAAACAGGTGGAGCACCACACCCCCGGTATATTTACACTGAATTTCATCTTGTAGTTCAAGGGCTTGGAAAATATCATCAGTATAATTAACCGGCAACTGGGTACTGTTCGTATAGTATGGCGTCTCGTTAGTGCCAGCGGTAATGATTTCCGGGTATTTTTCTCTATCTTTCAAGGCCAGCTTAAAGCTTGCTCCTTCGGCTGGCGTTGACTCCAAATTATACAAATTGCCAGTTTCTTCCTGATATTTGATTATTCTTTCTCTCATAAAATCCATCACCTCCAAGGTAAATTTCCTGCCCTCGGCAGAACCGATATCTTCTCCCATAAAATTAAGCAAACATTCGTTCATACCTAAAATGCCAATGGTTAAGAAATGATTGCCATAATGGCTGCCGCGCATTTTTTCCACATCCTGCAAATAATATTTAGAATAAGGATAAAGGCCTTTGCGCATTAAGTCATCAATAGTTTTTTTCTTGATTTCCAGCGATTCTTTGGCTAAATCCATCACCCGCCCCAAGCGTTCAAAAAATTCTTTCTTGGTTTTAGACAAATAACCAAGCCGCGACATATTAATGGTAACCACGCCCGAAGACCCAGTTAGGGGATTCGCGCCAAAAAGCCCGCCACCTTTCCTCAAAAGCTCTTTGTTATTCAAACGTAACCGGCAACACATCGAACGAACATCCTCGGGTTTCATATCCGACTGTAAAAAATTAGCAAAATAACAAATGCCATATTTGGCCGTGGCTAACCACATTGGCTCTAAATATGGCTCATCCCATGGGAAATCCTTGGTAATATTAACGGTGGGGATGGGAAAAGTAAAAATTCTTGAATTCTTATCGCCCTCTAACATTGCCTCAAAAAAGGCCTTGTTAAAAACTTTCATTTCTTCGCCAAATTCGCCGTAAGTTTCTTTTTGCAACTCGCCTCCAATAATCACTGGTTGTTTGGCGTAAGACGGCGAAGGCGTGATATCAACAGTGATATTACTAAAAGGCGTATTGCCAGTAATAAACACCTGTCCATTTCGCTTGGCAATCACTGTTTCGTTATCAGTGTGCACGCTCCAAATTACTCCACGGTAATCAACCCTATTAATCTGCATTATATAGTCATTTTGAGTTTCAGTTAAAGTTAAAATATGTTGCAGTTTTTTGCCAATGCCTCCCTCTTGAGGCATTCTTTGCCTAACCGAAAAATTATAACCAGCCAAAACAGCTAACGCCTCTAATCCATGCAAGAGATTCTCATCTGTAGTAGTAATTCTTTGGCGATATTTTTCAACCCAGCCATCTGCTTCCACAAAAACATCTAAAAACAACCTGGCCTGTCGCTGGCTTAGTTTATAGATAAAATCAGGCATTCTTTTGCGCGTTGATTCAATCCAGCCATGAATAACTCTGGAAGAAAGAGGCTTAAGCCGAATATGCATACAAGTTCCAAGCGAAACTTGCTCTCTTTGCGAATAATCAAAATCAAAATGATCCAAAAGACCAATAATTTCTTGATAATTTTCTTTATTGCTTTGAGATTGATAAATTGAAACTCTGTGGCTTTCGTCTTTTTCAATGGTTCCCTCAGCTAGCGTCCAAGCCAAAAGCTTTAATTGCTCATCCTCAACAGGAAAATCGCTATTAGTATTATTTGCCCTAACTGGCACGGCAATGGGAGATTTTAATTCTAAAATTTTCTCAATGGGTTCCAAAACATAGTGTTCCGCATTAAATGCCTGTCTGACAACCCGATGATTAGGTGAAATTAACTGATCTTGACTGCGATTTTTCAAATTATACATTAAGCCCTCATAATCCTTTTGAAAAATAAAAGAAGTATTTTTCTGTTCAATCTGTTTGGTTTGCAAATTAAAAGTATAAACAACATCGCCTTCTTGCACTTCGTTATAAGATTTCCAGCCCTCTGGGCTCAAAATTTGAGTATCTTGCGACAAACACTGAAAACCCACTCTAGTGGGCACGGCGCAACCGAACAAAAATTCTTGCATGGCTTGCTTGACATCTTGATAATCCAATTTATCATAACGGATAAACGGCGCCAATAAAGTGTCAAAATTAGAAAAGGCCTGGGCCCCCGCTGCTTCACCCTGAAGCGTGTAGAAAAAATTAACCACCTGGCCTAAGGCAGTTCTTAAATGTTTGGGCGGCTTGGATTCAACCTTGCCAGCCACCCCGCCAAAGCCCCTTTTTAATAAATCATATAAATCCCAACCGCAACAGTAGGCCCCCAAAAAATCCAAGTCATGTATGTGAAAATCACCGCTGGCGGCGGCTTCGCGGATTTGCTGGGGATAAATTTTATTAAGCCAATACCGTTTGGTTAAAGTGGCCACGCCATAATTATTCAAGCCCTGCAGAGAATAGGACATATTGGCATTTTCTTTCACCTGCCAATCAATTTCATTGATATACTTGTCGTAAATTTCTACGGCTTCATCATAGATGGTCTCGGTTTCGCGCATCCGTCGCCTTTGCTCGCGATAAATAATATAGTTTTTAGCGGTTTGAGTAAGGTCTTCCAACATTAAAACCTCTTCCACGATGTCTTGGATTTGCTCCACCTCGGGAATTTCCCTTTTAGAAAACCGGCGATTCAAAATTTTAATCACCCGGTCAGCCAGCTTTTCAGCTAACTTTTCATCGCCCTCGCCTGTAACCGTGAGGGCCTTAAAGATGGCTTTGCTGATTCTGTCTTGCTCAAAATCAACAATACTGCCATCTCGTTTTTTAACTTTGGCAATTTCTGGGGTTGTCATAGTATTAACGAGGTTAAATTTAATTTCTCAACGAACATAGTGAACCTATTATACTCAAAATAATAAAAAAAAGACAACCTGTGGATAACTAACATAAAATGACAAATATCTAATGTCTAATGTCTAATAAAATGCCCAATATCAAATGTCCAACAATTAATTTTTGGCATTTGATATTTGGATTTTGATATTTTATTTGACATTAGTCATTAGGATTTAGACATTCTGATTGCTACTTACTGGTAGCAATCAAGGTAATTTTTATCTCCCCATCTTTCAGCCCCTCATCTTCGGAAACGCCAAAAACAATTTTGGCTTTGGGGCTGGCGTTCTTTTTAATAAAGGTAGCCGCGATGTTAACTTCACTCAATGAAAGATCGCCCGGCCCAGCCACATTTATTAAAATGCCAGCGGCCTCGCCAATAGAAAAATCTAATAAAGCCGAACGCAAAGCGGCTGAAGCGGCAATAATCGCCCGCTTTTCCCCCTTGGCCCGTCCGATGCCTAAAAAGGCCTGGCCGGAATTTTTCAAAATACTTTTCAAATCAGCTAAATCAACATTAATAATGCCGGGCAAAGAAATCAAATCCGCGATGGCCTTAACCGCTTCCCGTAAAACCTCATCACACAGCCAGAAACCATTGGCCACAGTAGTGTTGGGCTTGGCTAAGTCCAGAAGTTTATCATTAGGAATAACTAATAAAGCGTCAACCTTATCTTCTAACTCGCGCAAACCCTGCGCGGCCACATTTTTTCGCTGTTGGCCTTCAAATGAAAAAGGCAAAGTTACCACTGCCAAAGTTAAAATGCCCATACCCTTGGCCAGCTCGCCCAATATAGGAATGGCCGATGTGCCGGACCCGCCGCCCAGGCCGCAAGTTAAAAACACCATTTCAGCGCCCACTAAAACCTGTTTTAATTCCTCCAAACTCTCTTGAGCCGCTTTAGCGCCAAGCTTAACATCCATACCCGCCCCCCAACCATGAGTGGTATTGGGGCCAATCAAAATTTTTTGAGACACCGGACTTAATTTGAGCGATTGAGCGTCGGTGTTAATAGCCACCAAGTCAACGCCCGCCACACCCGCCACCGCCATGCGGCTTACCGCGTTAACGCCCGAGCCGCCAATGCCAATCACTTTGATAGCGTGTTTTCTGGTATTTTGCTGTTTCATATAAAAACTGTTCACTATGGTAAAAATGATTTCATCACCTTTTTAAGTTTGTCTTTGATGCCTCCACTGTGAGCCGTCTCGGTTGAAAAAATATCATCATCATTAACCTCAAAACCATTGGCTAATAACCCCAAGCAAGCGGCCCATTGCGGCTCATGACAATTAGCTGCCTCAGCTGATTGGCTCAAGCCCGGCACCATTGATAAGGGAGAGGGGGCTAGGCGGCAAGGCAGTTTAAATTTTTGGCGGCCATATTCGGCCAAACCGGGCAGTTTAGACCCTCCGCCAGTCAAAACAACACCCGCGGCCAGCGATTGATTAGTTAGATATTTTTTCATAGCTTTTTGCGCTTCAGAAAAAATTTCATTAACCCGCGACTCTACAATATTGTCCAGAAACTTTTGCGAAAACGGTATGCCTGTTTCGGGTAATTCCGATTTTTGGCTGGCTATTGGCTCGGCCAAATCAATTTTTTGCTTGGCTTTTTTGTATGAAAGCGGCTTGGCTTTTTTGACCATAGCGCCCGGCGAAACAGCTAGATCAAGTTTCAATTTTTCAGCTGTTTGTATTTCCGTTCTAAAACCAATGGCGATATCATTAGTAATGTTGGCTGAACCCACCGGAAACACGGCGAAATCCTGTAAATCGCCTTTTTCAAAAACAGCCACACTGGTAGCGCCAGCTCCAATTTCTAAAAGCAGAACCCCCAATTCTTTTTGCTCATAATTTAAGGCGGCTTTTGAAGAAGCCATCGGCCCCGCCGCCACATCAATAGGCTTTATATTGGCTTGAATAAGGGCTTTTTCTAAATTTTCTAAAACAGGCGAAAACAAACAAGCCAATAACACCTTAACTTCCAACCGATTGCCCAAAAGTCCAATGGGATTTTTAACACCCCCTTCGCCGTCAATCAAAAACTCTTGCGTGAAAACATCAATTATCTCTTTGTTTTTCCCCGGCAAGCTTACTGCTTGCGCCGCTTTCAAAACTCTTTGCACATCTTCTTGGGAAATATGCTGGTCAGCTCGGCTCACCGAGACCAACCCCTGCGAGGCCATAGAAAAAATATGGCTGCCGCCCACCGCGGTGATAACTTCATTTATCTTGCGATTGGTTGCTTGGCTTATTTGTCCAATAACTTCGGCTATGGCTATGGCCGCTTGCTCGGGCCGCACCACCTCCCCGCCCCTTACGCCCAAACAAGGAGCTTGCGAAACAGCCAAAATTTTTATTTCACCGGTTTTTAAATCCTTTTCAGCGCAAATGGCCTTAACAGAGTTAGTGCCAATATCTAAAGCGGTAATAGTGAGATATTTCATAAAAATGTCTAAATCCTAATGACTAATGCCAAATAAAATGTCAAAATCCAAATATCAAATGCTAAAAATTAGTCATTGGACATTTTGGCTTGGACATTTTATTAGTCATTAGACATTTGTCATTTGTTATTGAAAACTATGTTTCTAAAATATCGATCCTCTTTCGCTCTCATTTTTTCTG
>PFAV01000053.1:0-1921 GCA_002773545.1 bacterium (Candidatus Gribaldobacteria) CG10_big_fil_rev_8_21_14_0_10_41_12
CACCGAATGCCGCGCTTCAAATTGTGAAAGATAGCGCAGGTGGAGAGCTTTTAAGGCTTTCTGGTTATTCCCCATCTCCAAATGGCTATTATTTAAGCGTGGTACCGGTTGTTGGCTCTAACACAGTAGATTACCGTTTTCAAACTATTGACAATATTGGCGGAACAAAGGATATGCTGTACCTTGATTCTTCCTCTGGCAATATTGGTGTTGGCAATACAGCTCCAGCTGCCAAACTAGACATAGTGGGTGAAGCTAAAACTCGCATAGCTGTTACAGGCAATTCTGGTGGTATCCAAATTGGAACTGAAGCAAATGAAAGGCCTCGTATTGGATTCCATGTTTCTGATAATAACAGAAGATTTAAACTTGAAGTGAATTCTATAAATACTGTAGATGAAAGATTGGGAATATTTAGCAACTGCGGAGGCGGTTGCGCTGAAACTGAATGGCTTACAATAAATAAAAGCGGCAATGTTGGCATTGGCATAACAGCCCCAACCGCCAAATTAGAAGTGGCAGGACAAATAAAAATAACTGGCGGCACTCCGGGGGCAAACAAAGTGTTAACTTCTGATGCAAGTGGTTTGGCAAGTTGGCAGACCTTGGGCAGTGGAGGGGGCGTGATTGGCGGTTCTGGCACACAAAACTATGTACCTAAGTTTAATAATGCCGCTGGTACCACAATAGGCAATTCACAGATATTTGATAATGGTACAAATGTTGGCATTGGGATGGCCCCAGCTAATAAATTGCATGTTGCTGGCAGTATTGGCGCTACTGGCTGGATTGGGGCTGGATGTGAGGGCGCCTGTGAAGGCGGAGGGGGATATTCAATCCTTTATCCTGAAGGCTTTGGCATTCTTACTGCTGGCCTAAAGGTGGGCGCTTGGGAGCAAATGACGAGTGGAAATATAAAAGCTGATGGTAGCATTACTGCTGGCGGAGGCACTATAAATAATCCAAACAGCAGCTATCGTTGGGTGGGTGGCGGTAATTGGAATACTTTTTATACGCCAAGCGGCTATATCCAAATTGGCCCGGCTGATAGCGGGTGGGCGCATATTTATAGCGATGGCAAACCATTTATTTTTAATACCCCTGTTTATTCTGTGGCTAATACTTTTAGTTCATATAATGGAGACTTGCTATTACAGCGGGCAGGCACCACAATATTAACCGTAACTGCGTCTTCTGCAAGAGCGCCGGATTTTTGCACCAATTCTGGAAAATGCTTGAATAATTTAAGCGCTATTGAAACAGACCCTATCTGGAATGCCCAAAAAGCTTCTTATGCTACTCAAGCATGGGTAACTGGGCTTGGCTATACCACTCAAGCCTGGGTACAGGCGCAGAATTACACCACATTGCCTGCTGTACAGTCCTGGGTTAGCGGCCAAAATTATATAAAAGATGGTTCAAGTGTGAATAGTTTAACGGTTAATAAGCTTTATGTCACCACTATTGACCCTATTTATGAGATAGACGGCAAAAAGTACGCTACTTATGTGGCTGATTTTTCTGGCGGAGTAAGAATGGAAACAGCTGGGGTTTTTCAAATACCCCAAAGCAAAGAAGTTTTAATCAGTTTTAATGATTTAAAAAAAGGAAGTGATTTATGGCTATTTTGGCAGGCGTCAAATAAAAACATTAACGACTTAGTGGTTATTTTAACCCCGGGTTTTAACGGCCAGGCCTGGTATGAAAAACAAGATAATAAAATAGTCATTTATGGCGACCGAAAGGGTGAAGTGTCGTATCGTCTAACCTTACCCAGAAAAGACGCTAATGAATGGCCCAATAAAATATCGAAGTGAGGGCAGACCTCTTTTAACTTTTTATAATGAGATGGTTGCAAAACTATTCCTGCTGCAATTTTATCTTTTCGGCTGCGTCATCGTCAGACTTCGCAAAATGCTTT
>PFAV01000053.1:2015-2138 GCA_002773545.1 bacterium (Candidatus Gribaldobacteria) CG10_big_fil_rev_8_21_14_0_10_41_12
GCCCCTATCGCGCAGGACGCCACCAAACCATCACAATCAGGCCCTCTTACGCCATCAGAAGTGCCCGAATCAGCCATTAAAATTTCCATTAGCGAAAAAGGCATTGCTCCAGCCAGTTTCGCG
>PFAV01000053.1:2402-2544 GCA_002773545.1 bacterium (Candidatus Gribaldobacteria) CG10_big_fil_rev_8_21_14_0_10_41_12
CAATAATAGTTTGCTTAATTAGTTTCATTATTTCTGGCTTAATTTTTAGCGACAGAGTTTTTGGAGTGTCTGTGAGAAGCAATATGGATATGTACTCTGGGAAAATAATAAATTTAGGTACGCCAACTAATTCCAACGACGC
>PFAV01000053.1:2575-3584 GCA_002773545.1 bacterium (Candidatus Gribaldobacteria) CG10_big_fil_rev_8_21_14_0_10_41_12
CGCGACTAAAAGTTATGTTGACACAGCAGCGAGTAGTGGAGGTCTTTGGTCTGACAATGGGAACTATATTTATCCCAAGAATGCGTCCAGTATCTATGTTACTGATGATAATAAAATTGGCATTGGCTCTCAGCCTGGGACTTATGATACCCTGAAAGTGAATGGTGTTGGCCGTTTCACGGAGAGTCTTAGTGTAGGCTCTCAGAGTTATGGAAGTACTGGTGATGTTATTGCGAGCGGTATAGGTCAATTTGGCGCAGTACAGTCCATAGGTGTTCTTTCTGTTCAGGGGAATGCTTATCTTTGGAGGGGAGCTGACATGAGCAATAGTAGAATTATTAGGGTAGCATCTCCAACTTATAGCGATGATGCCGCCACAAAGAGTTATGTTGATTCTTATACTCCTTCTTGGAATAAATTAACTGGTTTTCCCTCGTCTTGTTCTGGTGGCCAGTATGTTTCGGGCGTTGGTTCATCATTGACTTGTTCTGTGCCTTCAAATTCGTGGACCGATAGTAGTTCATATACTTATTTAAATAGAAATTCTGAATTTAGCATAGATAATAGTGGCAGTTTGGATATGCCAGGTAGTCTTAGCGTTTCTGGAGGGGGCTACTCACTTGCGATGGTTGTTGATAGTGACGGTATTCATATGTGGAGTGGGGATATAAGAATGTGGAACGGTGGACATATATACACTACCAACCTGACAACTACTGGTAACGTTGGTATCGGCACCTCGCCCTCTTATTCTAATAAGTTAGAGGTATATGGCAATGTCAATATTCAAGGAACCTTATCTGCCAGTACTAAGAACTTTGTTATTGACCATCCCCTTGACCCGGAGAATAAACAGTTAATTCATTCCAGCTTGGAAGGTCCGGAAATTGCGGTTTTTTATCGGGGTGAGGCGCAATTGCAAAATGGTAAGGCGGAGGTTGTTTTGCCTAATTATTTTGAGGCCTTAACCAGAAAAGAAAATCGCACGGTTTTATTAACGCCAAAGTTT
>PFAV01000053.1:3653-4955 GCA_002773545.1 bacterium (Candidatus Gribaldobacteria) CG10_big_fil_rev_8_21_14_0_10_41_12
ATTTAGCGCGCGAGCAATTGACCAAAACAATCCCAGCCAGAAATTTTATTGGGAAGTAAAAGCAGTAAGGGCTGACATCGCGCCCTTGGAAGTAGAGCGGCTTAAAACCGAAAAAGAAAAAAAGTAGAATAAAAAATAAGGGAAGTTTGCATGGTATTGACAACAATGCTGGTAAGAATTATACTGTGGGTAAGGCGCTATAGATAAGTATTACTTTTGACTTATGACTTACTCAACCACCATAACTCAAAAAGGACAAATAACTATTCCTAAAGCGATTAGGGATGTTTTGCGTATGACAATAGGCCAAAAAATATCACTTGAATTAGAAAGAGAGAAAGAAGAAATTAGGATTAGAGTTTTTCCTGATATTTTGGAATTGGCGGGGACGATTAAGGTTAGGAAAAACAAGGGCGTTGACCCCGTAAAAGCGAGAGAATATATGGAGACACACTATTATGAAAGAGTGTAATTATTTTATTGATACAAATATCTTTTTGCGTACTTTGGTGAATGATAATGAGAGATTTTTTAATGAGTGCGTTGGTTTTTTAGAGTTAGTTAAGGATGGAAAGATAAAGGCGCAAACATCTTGTTTGGTGTTATCGGAGGTTAGCTGGACATTATCAAGTTTTTATAATTCTGGGAAAGACAAAGTGGTTGAAAGTTTATACTCTATTATTAATCTAAAAAATTTGAAGTTTAGCGAGAAATTCAATTCAAATTTTGGGGTGCAAATTTACGAAAAAAATAATATAAAACTTACGGACGCTTTTATCGCTTCCCACCCCAAAATTCAAAGCAAAGAAATGATTGTTGTGTCTTATGATAAGGATTTTGATAAGCTTGGCATAAAAAGACAAGAACCAGCGGAAGTTTTATTATCTTTAAGGAAAAAAATAAGTTAATTTTTTAATTTTAATATTTTAATATATGAAATTATTAAAAAATAAAATTTTTATTGTGGTGGTGTGTTTGGTGAGCTTTGTCTTGGCGGGTTTGATTTTCGCGGATAGGGTTTTAGGAACGGGCGGCAATGTGAGCGTTGCCAGTATTTTTAATATGGGCGGGAAACAGATAAAAAATGTTGCCACCCCAACCGAACCTAGCGACGCCGCCACCATGAATTATGTTAGTTCAGTAAGGATAGGTGTTTTACAAAATGTACCCAACCAGACCGCCGAAGACGCGCTTAATCCGGTGGTTGGCCAGATGTGGATAAGAACCGACCAGTAGACTATTATGTTATTGCTTAAACCCTATCACAAATGTTTTGTTTGCGTTATAGCAACAACTATTTTT
>PFAV01000069.1:0-1887 GCA_002773545.1 bacterium (Candidatus Gribaldobacteria) CG10_big_fil_rev_8_21_14_0_10_41_12
TGGCTACCACAGAAATTTATTCGGCCAGCATTGTAAGCCAAGAAGACAGCCAATTTAATTTGTCTTTTGATTTTTTTAATAAAGAGGGGGTTCAGCCGGGCATTAAATATGCTGTCCAGTTGCTTAAAATAGATTCTGATGGCGGCCAAACACTGGTTGACGAATTCGTTTATCCGGAAGTTCTTGATTTGAAAGAGGGGGAAACCAAGAAAATGGCAATTTCTTACACGGCGCCCGCGTACTTGCAGGGTGAGTTTTCGCTTTGGTTGGCGGCCAAAAACTCCAGTGGTTTGCCCTTGGCCTTCAGTAGTTTGGGCAAAGTAGTTTTAAGCGGCTCGGGCCAATTTGTGGAAATAATTCCCGAGACCTGTTTTTTAACCATTGAAGGAGGGGCGGGAGATAAAAAATACACAGCCCTTCAAGGCGTTAGCGTAAAGCCCGAGGAAAATTTAATCGCCTCCTGCCAGGCGATAAATCATTTAAAGCAAGATATAAAAACTACAGCCCAATTCCAAACATTTTTGGGAACTAGCTTTGGAGGGGAAGCTGTGGCTGAGCCACAAGCGCAAAATGCGGTTTTTGAGCTTAAGGCAAAACAGCAAGCCAATATTTCTTTTTATTTGCCAAAATCAAATGCCCCTCAAATTTATGAAACAAAGGTTTGGTTAGCATCCGATAACAAGCCAATTTCCAACAAAGCTACTTTTCATTATATCGTGGCAGGCCAAAGCGCCACGATCCAAAATATAATTTTTGACAAAGACTTTTATAAAAAAGGCGAAACAGCCAATATACAGCTTTTATGGTCTATTGCTGGAAGCCAGCCAGCAGGGCAGTTTAGTTTTATTATTAAAGATAAGCAAGACAAGCTCTGTTCAGATATCGTTAATCAGTCGCTTGATGAGCAGGCAAGCTTTTTAACGCTAGCCTCCCCAATTATCAAAGATTGTGAGGGGCCCAAAATAGAAGCAACAATTAAAGACCGAGAGGGCAATGTTTTAGACAGTAAAACATTTAGCGTGGATACTGGGCAAGCCACTGCCACTTTATCAGCCGGGTTATGGCGTCGCTATGAAAAAATTATTTTGGCGGCAGTTATTGTTTTAGTTTTATTGCTGGCTTTTATAACAATCATTCGCAAAAAGAAATTAGGCAAAAGTGTTTCTTTATTTCTTATTGTTGGCTTCTTTATTTTTTTTAATTTTTTATTTTTCTCTGAAGCGTTTGCAGCCACAGTTGAATATGGGATTTGCCGAGCTGGAGCACCTTTTCCTTGCTCTGGCGTTGACCTTTTGCTGACGGTTAGATTTGTTGACTCATTGGATAAAGACGCGTATTCCCCTAGAGAAATGGCTACGGTCACCGAAGGCATTCAAGTTTTATATCTCTCTAATGAGGTGTCGGCTGGTGATTTTACTTCTTCGGTTAGCATCGCTGGATTCCCGTTGATTTTTGACCACAGAGACATATATGTGGCATTAGGGGGAGGAGCGAATAACAGTGTAACCGCATCTATTGGAAGTAATGTTGGCAGTTTTACGGCTACTTTCACGCATACCGCCACCCTATGCTCGGCAGATCATTCTTGTATTACTATGACGGATAGTTATTTGCAAATACCCTATACAGTTATTTGCGTCCCGCTTGGCTCTTCGGGTTGCTCTGTGCCTTCTGATTGTTGCGGTAGCAGCAGCTGTACAGGTGGAAAGTGCTGCCTTTCAGAAAATACTGCTTGTTTTAATCCTGGCCAGCCCGATAACCAGTGCTGTTCGGGCCAGTGCAACAGCCAAAGCAAGTGCGGCCCCCAGACTTGTTTTGAGGATGGCCTTACTTGTTCCAATCCCAGCCAATGTTGCTCGGGATATTGCAACAGCCAAAATAAATGCG
>PFAV01000069.1:1939-8574 GCA_002773545.1 bacterium (Candidatus Gribaldobacteria) CG10_big_fil_rev_8_21_14_0_10_41_12
ATGTTGCTCGGGATATTGCAACGCTCAAAATAAATGCGGGCCTCCTTCTTGCGCAGCCAATGGCGATGATTGCTCTGACCCTAGCCAATGTTGTTCTGGGCAATGCAACATTGATGGAATATGCTGGACTGGATGTAAAAATAATGATGCTGTTTGCAACTATAATTGGCAGTGCTGTTCTGGGTATTGTACTGTTGCTGATGGAAACTACGGAACAAAAAGATGTAAAAACCACGATTTTTATCCCTGCCCCAACAAAGGGAGCTATTGTCCATATAGCAGCCCTGCTGGGCAGAGAATTTATAATAGCGAGGGTGCTCTTTGCCCATCAGGCACTTTAAACACCTGCCCAAACCCTTCCACCTATTGTCCAAACGCAGTGCTTTTTAATAGTTGTGGCACTAGATGCCCTCAGGGAACAAAAAATATTTCCCAGCCAGCATACTGCAATCCGTCCCTTGGTTTTATTTCAGTGCAAAGCAATACTGGGAAAATGAAGCTGAATTTAATTTCTGTGGCTGACTATGGCTCCAATTTTCTTGGCATGATGAAAGTATTTTGGAAAGGAGGCCAGCCTACAGCTGCTGCGGACTTGGTTCCATTAACTGACCCAGAGGCTTCCCCTGTAAGGGTAAAAACTAGTTATGACATAAAAGCTTGGAGAAGATGGTGGCCAAATACTCCCGCTCCCTCTGTTTGTTTGTTGCAAGGAGCAGTATGCAATTATCAAGACGATTGCTGTTCCAAAATTTGCAGTGGCGGTTTGTGCGTTTGCAAATCAAATAGTACAGCTTGCGTTAAAGATACTGAATGCTGTACTGGATATTGTCCAGAGGCTTCCAACACCTGCGCTTGTATTCCCATGGGTTCTAGTATTCTTTGCCAGCAGAATAGCCAGTGCTGTTCGGGCGGCTGTAAGGGAACTGTAGGGAGCCCAGGTATTTGCTGTTATCCAGCGGGCGCTTTGCCAAGCTATTGTTCTTATGGCAATAATCCCAGTTGCTGTTCGGGGCATTGCAGCGATTCAACAGGCCGTTGTTTATAGAAAATTATTTATGTTTAATAAAAAACAATTTTTAATTTTTATTTGCTGCCTTTTATCTGCTGGCTTGATATTTTTGGCTTGGTTATGGCCAGCCACGGAAGTGAAAGCTGGCTCCAGCCAAAATGTTACTGGTTTTGCTTGGTCCGAAAACATCGGCTGGGTAAGTATGAACTCGTTAAATTGCGACGCCAATAACGATGGGCTTTCTGATGGCTCGCCAGCTGGTTGTCCGCCATCTGGCGCTATATCTAATTATGGCGTAAACATTGGCATAGATGGCAATTTTACTGGTTTTGCTTGGTCCGAAAACATCGGCTGGATTCAATTTGATCCAGTCGGGCCTTATCCTGCCTCGCCTAATTATTCAGCCCAAATGGACACGGTTACAGGCGCTCTTTCGGGCTGGGCTAGGGCTTTGTCTTATGGTGGTGGCTGGGACGGCTGGATAAAGCTAAGTAATGTTAGCATAAATACCGCTAACGGAAATTTTGCCGGTTTTGCTTGGGGTAGCGATGTTATGGGCTGGTTAAGTTTTGCTGGGTCTAATTATAATACGCGCACCACTTTTGGTTTCAACGCTATTCCAGCTGTTGGTAATTTAGCGGTTAATCAAGGCGATTATTGCGTTTATCCTTTACACCCAATTTTATCTTGGGTTTTTAGCGATGCTGACAGCGGCGACTATCAAGATAGCTATAATGTTCAAATAGACGACGACAGCAATGTGGCTGACGCCCCGTTGGGTGATAGTTGCTTGCCCTCGCCAGGCACTTGCTCTGCGGGGCACGGCGCTTCATCATACACTCCTCTGATTTCTTTTGCCTATAATGCCACTTATTATTGGCGAGTAAAGGTGGCTGATAATCGCGGCGCTTGGTCGGCTTTCAGCGGCAATAATTCATTTACCACGCCAAGCCATGCTTTTCCTAACCCGGATTTTACTACGGCTTCTAAAACTAACAAAGGCGAGTTTATCCAGTTTTGCGCTACTGCTCAAGTCGGGGTTTGTAATAGTGATGTAAGTTTGTGTTATAACACGGCCGGGCAAACTATTTCTTGCTCGGGCAAAACATTCTTATGGGCATTTCCTTTAGGCGCGCAATTCAGCACCACCACCTCGCCGACTTCGGAAAATCCCAAAGTTAAGATAGCTTCTGCCGGGCCGCAAACCATTTCTCTAACTATCACCGACGAGGTAGGCGCTTGTTCGGTTAGCAAAACGGTTAATGTATCTCAAGCATTGCCCAAGTGGCGGGAAACCCCGCCCTAAAGAGAATGACTAATGACTAATAACTAATGACTAATAACGAAAATTAGTCATTGGACATTTGGATTTTGATATTTTGTTTGGCATTAGTCATTAGGGTTTAGATATTTTTTATTATTTCCTCTTGAAACAAAGAGGCTTTTTTGTTAAGATGAAGCCAAGACGAGTTAATAATATAATTATGTTGTCCAATTGGGGTTTTTCTATTTCATTTAAGGATATTTTTAGCCGAAAAGTTTTTGGTTTTTTTGTGTTATATCAACAGATAATGAAAAAACAAATTCTCAATTGGCCCCTGAATGCCTATGCAACCACTATCTTTGTATTTACTTATTCTAAACGCTGTCTCTCTAATAGTTGGCGCAGTTATTGGGTATTATGTGCGCCAGTCCATTGTTAAAAAAAGAAAGGGCACTATTGAGGCCAAACTGCAGAAAAAAGTTACTCAAACCAAACAAGAAACCGAGGAAATGGTTGCCGCCGCCAAAGCGGAAGCCCGCAAGGTTTTGGCCGATGCCCAGCAAGAGCGCGAGGAACGCAGAAGAGAACTCTCTAAAACCGAACAGATACTTCTTAAGCGAGAGCAGTTATTAGACGAAAAGCTCTCGGCTTTTGAGGTAAAAGAAAATGATTTTGAAGTTAAGTTGAAAAAATTAAAAGAGGCCAGAGAAAGAATAGTGCAAATGAAAGACGAGGTTCAGAAACGGTTGGAAGGGCTTTCCCAACTTTCTGAAAAACAGGCCCGCGATTTGTTGTTAAAAGAAGTAGAAGACAAATGCCAGGGGGAGCTAATAGAAAGAACGCAAAAATTAAAACAAGAAGGCGAAGAAAGGGTTAAAATTATTTCCAAAGAAATTTTGGTTGGGGCCATTCAAAGATACGCCCTTAGCCAAGCGCAAGAAGTAACCACTACCACCTTAACCATACCTTCAGACGAGGTTAAGGGACGGATTATTGGTAAGGAAGGCCGCAACATTAAAACCTTTGAAAAATTGGCGGGCGTGGACGTAATTGTGGATGAAACTCCGGAAACCGTAATTATCTCTGGCTTTAATCCTTTAAGACGGCACATTGCCAAAATAGCTTTGGAGCGCTTGGTCAAGGACGGTAGAATTCAGCCCGCGCGCATTGAAGAGGCCTTAGCCAAGGCCAAAGAAGAGATAGAAGAACAAATTCAAGAATATGGCGAGAGGGCGGTAGTTGACGCGGGAGTGGTGGGCTTGCCGCTCAAAATTGTCCAGCTTTTAGGCCGGTTGCATTTTAGAACAAGCTATGGCCAAAATGTTTTATTGCACTCGTTGGAAGTAGCTCATTTATCAGCCGCTTTGGCCGAAGAGTTGGGGCTTGACGCTAAAGTGGCTAGAAAAGCCGGGCTTTTGCATGATATTGGTAAATCAGTTGACCATCAAATACAGGGTTCGCATGTTGACATTGGCATTAAGATTTTAGAAAAGTTCAAACAAGATCCCGAGGTGATTACAGCTATGAAAGCGCACCACGAAGAATATCCGGCTGAAAGCTCGGAAGCTCTTTTGGTCAAAGCGGCCGACCAAATTTCCGGCGCTCGCCCCGGCGCGAGAAGAGACACCGTGGAAAATTATATTATGCGCTTGAAAGAATTAGAGGATTTGGCTTTGGCTTTTCCCGGCGTGGCCACTGTCTACGCGGTGCAAGCTGGGCGGGAAATTCGGGTGTTTGTTAAGCCCGAAGAAGTGGGGGATTTGGAGGCCTATAAGCTGGCTCGCGACATTGCCGATAAAATTCAAAGAGAATTAAATTATCCCGGCGAAATTAGAGTTAATGTGATTAGAGAAACAAGAGTAATGGAATATGCCCGATAGGTGTTGCTTTTTCCGCGTGTTTATTGGTATAATACGATTAATTAAGAAGGGGGAGATGGTTATGAAACTATCTCAAAGGTCGTAGTTTAAGTTTTTAAGAAAAAAATATGGCAAAAGTTACTAAAGAAGATTTAGTTGAAGCAATTGTTAAGGCCACCGACTGCACTAAAAAGTGCGGAGAAATCGCTATTAACACAGTGATTGCCGAAATTACCAAAGATTTGAAAATGGGCAAAGATGTGGTTTTAACTGGCTTTGGCAGCTTTACAGTTTCCAAGAGAGCCGCCAGAATGGGCCGAAATCCTCAAACCGGCGCCGCTATTAAAATCGCCGCCAAGAAAGTTCCTCGGTTCAAAGCAGGCAAAGGCCTAAAAGACGCTGTTAGATAGATGAAAACTTAGGACGCGTCCTAAATTTTCCACAAACAAAAACAAAGGGGCAGACCTCCTAAAGACTTGCATGCAGTCTGGGGAGGTCTGCCCCCTTTGTTTTTGTTTTTCCACAGGATTGAAATTGACAGATAAGCAGGAGGAGCTATAATAAAGATGTGCATTGTAATGCACAAAAACAGTCATTTTTGTGCGCTGGGAAATTATGAATAAAACAAAAATAAAAGAAATAATTTTAGAGCAAAAGAAAGAAGCAGAGAATATTCTAAAAGACGCGACTATTGAACGGGAAGTTGAAAAAAAAGCGGTCAAATGCTTAAAAGATGATTTAATTAAAGTGATTATTGGCGTGAGGCGATCTGGGAAATCAATTTTAGCCCACCGCCTTTTGCGAAACAACGATTATGGCTATATTAACTTTGACGATGAAAGGTTGCTGGGCATAAAAACAAGCGACCTAAACGATTTATTAGAAATCTTAAACGAAATAAATCCAAAGGCCCGCTATCTATTGTTTGACGAGATTCAAAATGTGGCTGGTTGGGAATTATTTGTTAATCGGCTCAAGCGAAACGATTATAATGTAATAGTTACCGGCAGCAATTCTAAATTATTAAGCGGAGAATTAGCCACTCATTTAACAGGCAGACATGTAGAAATAGAGCTTTACCCTTTTTCCTTTAAGGAGTTTTTGCTTTATCAGGGAAAAATATTTTCCAATGATGATTTCTATTTAACCAGCAAAAGAGCGGAGATTAAAAAATTATTAAACGATTATCTAATTTCAGGCGGGTTTCCAGAGCTTTTAAAGATAGAGATGAAAGAACAGTATTTAAGAGATTTACACGATAAAATAATCAACCGCGATATTGTTGAAAGGTATAACATAAAATATACCAAAACGATTAAAGAAATTTCTTTATTTCTGCTCTCTAATTTTGGCTCAAAGATAACTTATCATAAAATAAAAAATGTTTTTGAAATTAAAAGTGCGCACACCGTCAAGAAATACATCAATTATCTTGAAAACGCTTATTTGGTAAGCGAGCTTTTGCCATTTTCTTTTAAGGTAAAAGAACAAATTAAAAAGCCCCGCAAGATTTATGGCATTGATATTGGCTTGATTGGGGCGTTTTCCGCTAATTTTTCGCCTAATACAGGCAGAGCGATAGAAAATATTGTTTTTTTAGAGCTTAAAAAGCGTCAAAACGAAATTTATTTTTATACCAATCCCAATGACAAGGAGGTTGATTTTGTTATAAAAAAAGGGCTTCGGGTAAACGAATTGATTCAGGTTTGTTTGAATTTAGAGGACGAGGATGTTAAAAAGAGAGAGGTTGATGCTTTGCTTATTGCTTCAGAGGAATTGAAATGCAACAATTTGTTAGTAATTACTTGGGACGAGGAAAAAGAAGAAAAAATAAAAGGTAAAAAGATTAAATTCATCCCGCTTTGGAAATGGCTTTTGGAAGACAGATTGAGATGGTTGCAAAACTATTTCGTAGCGAAATTTTAGATTTTCGAGCGAGGCGAGGAAGACGAGCAAAATGTTTTGAGGCCGTAGCCCAGCTACGGCGAAAAGCATTTTGCGAAGTCTGACGATGACGCAGCCGAAAAGATAAAATTGCAGCAGGAATAGTTTTGCAACCATCTCATTATAAAGAAGGTCTATGAGGTGTAAGAGTCGGAGATATCTCCGACCCTTTCTGTCAATCATATGTCCAAAAAACCATATAAAGAGCCGATATTTTTATTTACATCTTGTTCGCTGCGACATGCGGCGTGGGCAGGGTGGTATTCTGCGCTTGGCAACAAAGAAAACTCTGAAAAGTTTATTCACTATGCTTATGCTGAATGGGGAAAGGAGATTGCGGGGGGCAGGCGATTTGATTTTGCCGATAGATTTAACAATGAGATATATCAAAAAATTGATTTTAAGAAACTGAAAGACCTTACGGACAAATATTTGAAAGACATCAACCGAGAAATCAAAAAAGCAAAGAAATAGCTGTCCCCGATGATATCAGGTTCAAAGCAGGCAAAGGCCTAAAAGACGCTGTTAGATAGATGAAAATTTAGGACGCGTCCTAATT
>PFAV01000040.1:0-2172 GCA_002773545.1 bacterium (Candidatus Gribaldobacteria) CG10_big_fil_rev_8_21_14_0_10_41_12
GCTGGGCTACGGCCTCAAAACATTTTGCTCGTCTTCCTCGCCTCGCTCGAAAATCTAAAATTTCGCTACGAAATAGTTTTGCAACCATCTCTAAAGATGTTTATTATTGCGACCTTTTCTAAGGTTGTTGCTTTACCTGCGAAAAGATACAGGATAAAGCCATTATATTGAGCAAAACAACTCTGTCAATAGGGTTTTAATAAATTCTTAACAGCTACGGATTTTTTAAGCCATAGGCGCCGCATAAGGCAGCGGCGATGGCGTCGGCGGCGTCGTCTGGCTTGGGGATTTTTTCTAAACCCAAGATCTCTTTGATCATTTTCTGCACTTGTTGTTTGTTGGCCCTTCCATAGCCGCACACGCCCATTTTGATTTGCAAGGGAGTTAATTCAATAACTTTAATTTTTTGATTAGCCGCGGCCAAGAGAATCACTCCGCGAGCTTCGCTTACCGGCAAAGCGGTTTTTAGATTCTTAAAAAAGAAAAGTTTTTCTACTACTAAAATATCCGGCTTGAGTCGTTTAATTAGACCAGAGATTTCTTTATAGAGCTTGAGCAATCGCTCGCCGGTTGTTTGTTTGGGGCTGGTAACAATAACTCCGTAATCCAACAGCTCAAGCCCACTTCGCGCTTTTAACTTCGCGTTTTTAACTTTTAACGCGCTCCAGCCGGTCGCGGCAACGCCAGGGTCGATGCCAAGGATTATCAAATAATTTTCAATTTACAAATTTTCAATTTTCAATTAAGTCCCAATGATTAAATTTTAAAATTTTCAAACGGCTCTTGGTCAGGTTCTTCGCCTGAAAATTAAATCATTTAATATTGAAAATTTATTGAAAATTGATAATTGAAAATTGGTAATTCTCAAACCTTTAGGTTTGAGTAGATATTTTGCACTGTTTCGCTGTCGTCAAGGTCATTAAAAAGTTTGTCTAACTTTTCTCTATCATTGGTTGGCAAATCAATTTCTTCTTTGGCTATCCAGCCCAGAGAGGACGATTCGGCTTTGATGCCTTGCGCTTCTAGATTTTTTTTAACTTGCTCCAAGTTTTCTGGCTTGGTATTTATTTCCAGACACTCGGTTGTCTCTTCCTTAAACCATTTAATGTCTTCAGCCCCTGCTTCGATAACCGCCAGCTCCATTTCTTCTTTTTCTTGGTCGCTGGGATTTGGCGACTTGGAATTTATTATTAAAATACCTTTCTGTTCAAACTGCCATTTAACCGAGCCCTCGTCGGCCAGCTTGAAATTATGTTTTTGCAAAATCTGCCGCACTTCGCCCAAGGCGCGGTTTTTGTTGTCAGTGATGCCGTCCAAAACTAAAGCCGTATTATTGGGCCCCATGGCCTCGTAAAAAACTTCTTCTAATTGTTCGCCCTCTATGTCGCCCGAACCTTTTTTAATAGCTCGTTCAATATTCTCTTTGGGCATACTAAACTTCTTGGCCTCTTCTAAGGCCTGCCGTAATTTGGAATTCATGGCTGGGTCGCTGCCATCTTTGGCCGCCACCGCAATAATACTGGCTATTTTAGAAAAAACCTGCCCCTTTTTTTGATTGTTGGCGTCTTTGGTGCGAGCCACTGTTTTGGCGTGTGAGTGTCCTGACATATTGTAAATTAAAAAATAAAATTTAGTTCAGCTTTACTTTGTCTTAAAAAATAAAAAAAATCAACCCCTTTTACTGCTTTGAGATGGTTACAAAACTATTCCTGCTGCAATTTTATCTTTTTGGCTGCGGCTTCGTCAGACTTCGCAAAAAGCTTTTCACCATAGCTGGGCTATGGCTCAAACCTTTTTGCTCGTCTTTCTCGCCTCGCTCGAAAATCTAAAATTTCGCTACGGAATAGTTTTGTAGCCATCTCTTTTTCTTAAAAACATAACCACAATAGCCGAAGTAGCGGCAACGGCTATGGCCAATAAGAAAGTAAAAATTCGTGAGAGCTTGTTGTTTGAAGGAGAAAATTGATTGACTTGCGCTGTTAGAGGCAAGGTCGCTAAGGAATTTGACGAAATAGCTGTGGCGGCCGAAGTGGTCGCTGATTTTTTTTGAGCAATTTTTTGTTGGACAGCCGCGCTTACTTTGTCAATTTCATTGGGCTGGCCGGGCGTCAAAGTACGGCTCCATATCCAGCCGCTACTTGTGCGGTTATAGGATTGATTGGCGGGTGCTGT
>PFAV01000040.1:2270-7855 GCA_002773545.1 bacterium (Candidatus Gribaldobacteria) CG10_big_fil_rev_8_21_14_0_10_41_12
CAGTTAGAAAGCCCCTGGCTTTAATGAAGCTGTTGGCTGGCCAGGTGTAAGTTTTGATGGCGCCAATCTGGTCTTTAATTTGCCAGCCAGCCAAATCAACCTCAAAATCATTGCCATTGTAAATTTCTAACCATTCGTTCTGCTCATCAGCCCCTTCGGGCGCGGGCAGTATTTCATTGATATACATATCGCTTGGATAAGTTATTTGCGGAACTGTCGGAGCCACCGTTGCTGGCGAAGTTATGCTAGTAAGATTTTGATTTACAATATCTGTATTTTGTGTTTGCGAAATTTCAGTTGTACAATTTACGCACGCCCAACCTTGATTTATTATATCCTGTAAATATTTTCCATCGCCGATACCCTTTACTCTGCTTAAATCTTGAATCGAGCTGTATGGCCTGCTGTCAATAATTTTCTGCGCGGTTTTTGTTCCTATATGCGCAATCTCGTCTAATTGCGATAATGTTGCAGAATTAATATTAATTTGTTCGGCCAAAGCAAAACTTGGCGTTAAAAATAGGACAAAAATTAAAGCGTTATAAAAAAATCTTTTTTTCATTTTCGGAATATAATCTTTGACTTTACCGAAAACAAGGTTCTGTGAGCGAAACGAGCAGGTTGTTATAAACCAAGCCCCTTGGGTCTGTGATATCCCAAGTGTTCAAAGGCCAGACGGGTGGCTACTCGGCCTTTGGGCGTGCGACTAATAAAGCCCAGTCGCAAGAGATGGGGCTCGTGCACTTCTAAAATTGTTTCTTCCTCTTCGGCGGTGGCGGCGGCCAAGGCCTGCAAGCCGACCGGGCCGCCATTGAATTTGTTAATAATTGTTTGCAAAATTCGCCGATCGCTATCATTGAGGCCTTGCTCGTCTATTTCTAAACTATCTAAGGCAAATCTGGCTATTTCAGCGGTAACACTGCTTTGGTTTTGCACTTGGGCAAAATCGCGCACTCGTTTGAGCAGATGGTTGGCAAATCGGGGCGTTAGGCGCGATGATTTAGCTAAAATAGTTAAGGCCTCGTCGTTAATAACAACATTAAGCAACCGGGCTGAACGAGCCAAAATTTTTTTAATGTCGTCTATCTCGTAAAAATTAAGGCCAAAAATAGCGCCAAAGCGCGATCTTAATGGGCTGGAAACCGCGGCCAAGCGGGTGGTGGCTCCGATTAAAGTAAAGCGAGGCACATTTAGTTCCATGGTGCGAGCCATTGGCCCTTTGCCTAAAATTAAGTTGAGCTTGAAATCTTCTAAAGCTGGATAGAGATATTCTTCCACGGTGCGCGATAGCCGGTGAATCTCATCGCAAAATAAAATATCGCCTTCTTCCAAGTTGGTTAGAATGGCTGCCAAGTCGCCGGCCCGCTCAATAGCTGGGCCAGAGGTAATTTTGATATTGGCGCCAATTTCTTGCGCCACTAAATGCGATAAGGTTGTTTTGCCCAGGCCCGGCCCGCCGTAAAAAAGTATGTGCTCTACTGACGGATCTTTGCGTTGGCTGGCCGCCTTAATAATAATACGGACATTTTGTTTAACTTTATCTTGTCCTACATAATCGTCCCAAGTTTTTGGCCGCAAAGTTAGGTCTAAAGCTAAGGGGTCGTCAAGAGGCGTGTTTTGGGGTTTAGGGCTTGAGCCCGTTAGAGTTTTATTATTCATAGTCATATTCGTGTGGTTGGTTTAATCCCGTTGATGTCCTAATTATCCAAAAATGACCCCAAAAACTCTAACGGGCTTGACATATTACAAAAAATATACTACAATACGGGTGTTATAGTAGCTAAGGACATTAGCCCCAAGATAGGAATTCTTTTTTGTAATGGATGGCTGGGCTCCGGCGCGGCCTCTCCCAAAAAAAATTCTGGGCCTCAATACGCTTTGGGACACTTGGGGCTAATGCTCCGCCCTCTCTAATTCAATAGAGGGGGCGTTTTTTTATTGTTTGTCGCCAGAAGAGCGAGCGTAGCGAGCTCTCAATGGCGCTACAAACAATAAACCCCGCATCAATCCTACTGAAATCCTTGGTATTTCTAAGGCCAGAGCCGATAGGCGTATTCGCCTTCCAATCTTGGTTATTCTGCGGATATCATTGGGATTGGTGCGGGGTTAATCCAATCCCGGTTTGCAAAATTAGTATGGGATCTTCCGTTATATTATTCTCCAACCACTCTTTTTATCTCGTCTAAAGTAGTAATCCCCTGCAGAACTTTAATCAAGCCGTCTTGTTTCATGGTGGTCATACCGCTTTCCCGGGCTTTTTTATTTAAGTCGGTCATGGTGGGCGTTTTCACAATAAAATTTTCCATTTCATCGCTAATTATCATCAACTCGTAAAGGCCTACCCGACCCTTGTAGCCGGTATTGTTGCAAGCGGAGCAGGCTTTGGCTACGGGTAATTTGGCACTTTTGAGTAAAAGGGAAATTTTCAGCGAATCTTTAATTGTTTCGGGTAAAGCGTTTAACTCTTTGGTAATTATTTGCAAGTTTTCCGCGGAGGCAGTTTCTGATTGCGAACATTTAGGACAAACCTTGCGCGCTAATCGCTGGGCTACTACCAAATTAAGGGCCGATGAAATGTCATTGGGTCCTTCGCCCAAAGCTTGTAATCGGGCAATAGTGCCGGCGGCGTCGTTGGTGTGCAGAGTGGTCAAAACAAGGTGGCCAGTAAGAGCGGCTTGAATGGCCATTTGAGCGGTTTTTTGGTCGCGAATTTCGCCCACCAGAATAACATCCGGATCTTGCCGCACAATAGCTTGTAGGCCGGAAGCGAAGTCATAACCTTTGGCCGCATTAATTTGGCTTTGTGAGATGCCCTCTAAATGATATTCAATAGGGTCTTCCAGAGTGATTATTTTCAATTCTGGGTTTTGAATTTTTTTGAGCACCGCGTAAAGCGTAGTTGTTTTACCCGAGCCAGTAGGCCCGGTAACAATAATCATACCATTGGGTCGGATAATTTCTTTTTCCAGAATTTTTTTCAGGTCATCTCTAATGCCCAATTCGTCAAGATCTAAAATGGCTGATGGGTTAAGAATTCTCATTACTACTGCCTCTCCATATTCTGAAGGCAAAACCGAAACACGAATTTCTATTTCTTTGGCCTTGTTTTCTTCAGTAATTTTTAGGGTAAATCTGCCATCTTGCGAGCGTTCGGTGATATTGAGTTTAAGTTCGGACAAGAGTTTTAGGCGAGCTAATATTTTGCGGTAAAGACCTGAATTTAGCAGAGCAACATCATGCAAGAGGCCGTCCAAGCGCAAACGCAGTTTGACATTTTCTTCTTCGGGTTCAAAGTGAATGTCCGAGGCGGCCAAAACCAAACTGCCCGCGAAAATAATTTGCAAGGCGCCGCTGATATCTTCTATGCCTTGGCCATTAAGCTTAATCGCCTCACCCAACTGGGTAATGTTGGCTACAGCTTGTTTGATTTTAATAAATTGCTCTTCACTGACTTCTAAACCAGCAAAGACCTTGCCGCCGACCGACTTGAGTTTTTGGATTTCTTTTAACATAATTTTTAAGGGAGTTCTAAAATTTCTAAAATTCTATTTTTAACATTTAATAAATTTGTCTCGCTAGTTTTGAACAACACTCCTTGGCCTTTTTGCCAGCCATTAAAGCTATTGGTTATTTTATTTAATTGTAGCAGATGCGGAGAATAAAAAATACCCTGTATTTCTATGGGTAAGTTGTGTTGCTCCCAGAGCAAGAAAAAGTTCTGAAAAGGAAACATTCCCGAGCTTAGTTTTTTTAAGGCAAAAGGCAGGTCTTTGGGCGAGGAGTCGGTTGTTTCAAAAATTTCTTTTTCTAATAAAGCCCAGCCAGTGTTTCTCCTTTCCGAAATGTTCAGCTTGCTTAAAATCTTAGCGCAAAGCTCTAAAGCCCTTTCTTCAACTGGTCTTGTTTCTGGTTCTGATTCATGGATTTGGCGGGCAATGGCCTTAATATTGGCGCCTTGGTCAATTAAAAATCCAATTTTTTGAATGGTGGCGGCGGCCAGCGGTTGTTTATTTGAGGTTGATGGCGAGTGGAAAGAATCGCCTAAAAGCCCGCTTAATAAAGCGCTGGCTGTTTCAATTGAAAAAAGATTTTCATTTTCGTCTAAAAAACTGATAATATCAAGGGCCAATTCAGATAAGGTGGGGGGTTGCTCCTCGGTGAGATTGAGATTGCCGAAATTGTTGTTGGCGCAATTATCAATGTTGACAAGATAGCTATTAGGGGCAAGATAGCGATTAATGGGTTCGGGAGAAGCCACTCCGATAATAAAATAAACAATAGGGTTGATAGAAGTTGTTTTTGAGGAGGTTTGGTTAATTGGTTCGTAGTTAGGCAATAGAAAGTGAGCGTTGGCGGGGATATCTTGAATAAATTTGGCGTTTTTGTTTAGTTGTTTTAGAATGTAGAAAAAAGCCGCCGCGGCCGGGACGCTGTCGTTTAATTTTTCTTCAGAGAAGATTATGGTGAAATTCTGATGTTTATCAATTAATTTTTTGAGCTTTTTTAATTCTTCCATTTGAGTCAGTTTTTTCTTACCTAATTCAAACCTTACCTTAATTTCACTAATTATGTCAAATGCTTCTACTAGTCAAAAAATAGTTTCTGTTTCTGCCAAACAAACTCAAGCGCTAGCTGGCCAGTTAGCTAAAAAGATTTTGACCAGCCAGACTAGGGCAGGGGCTTTGGCGCTGGCTCTAAAAGGCGACTTGGGTTCGGGCAAGACCACATTCGTCCAAGGGTTGGCCAAAGGGTTAGGCGTGAAAGGTAGAATTACCAGCCCTACTTTTGTGCTGATGAAAAGATTTAAGAATTTTTATCATTTTGATTGTTATCGTTTGCAAAGGCCCGAGGAAATTTTGCAATTGGGCTGGCAGGAAATTATCGCCAACCCCCAAAATATCATAGCCATTGAATGGCCCGAAAGAATCAAAAAGTTTCTACCCAAGGAAACTATTTACCTGAATTTTAAGTTTATGGACAAAAACCAGCGGGAAATAAAAATTGGCAAAACAGCAATTTTTATGGTAAAATAAAAGTGTAAATTGCTTATGCTGCCCAAACACCTGCACAAATATTTTTGGGATGTTGAGTCGCGAAAACTGGATATCAAGAAGTACAAGTTTTATATTATAGAACGGCTTTTAGAAATGGGCGACGACGAGGCGGTTAAGTGGTTAAATAAAAACTTTCAGAAAAGCGATTTTAACGAAGTTTTGCAAAAAAGCCGTCGCATTTCTGATCGCTCGCGCAATTATTGGAACTTAGTTTTAGGTTGTTAATTTTATGTATTTGGAATTATTGCCTGCTGCCATTAAAAAAACTTTTGAGCTATTAGGCAATTCTGGATTGGTAAGTAATTTTTATTTGGCTGGAGGCACTGGCTTAGCATTATATTTAGGGCATCGTTATTCTTATGACCTTGATTTTTTCAGTTTGAAAGATTTTGACGAGTCGGCAATCATTCAGCAATTTTCTTTGTTTAATATAAACAGAGATGGTTGCAAAACTATTTCGTAGCGAAATTTTAGATTTTCGAGCGAGGCGAGGAAGACGAGCAAAATGTTTTGAGGCCGTAGCCCAGCTAC
>PFAV01000039.1 GCA_002773545.1 bacterium (Candidatus Gribaldobacteria) CG10_big_fil_rev_8_21_14_0_10_41_12
AAGCGATATGTCAAAAATAATCAAGAAAATTAAATATTTTTGGCAGGTTTTTCGCTGGTTTGTGCTGGACAATTTACTGCATAACGAAATCAAAAAAATGCGACACTTGTTTTTGATTATGTTAAAGCATTATTTCTGTCGGCGGCCTCATTCAGCCATTATTGAAACCGGCAACACCTGCAATTTTCAGTGCGCCACTTGCCCCACGCCCCACAAGCTTATTTACGCCAGAAGGGCGCCCATGATGATGGGCTTGGTTGAATTTAAGAAAATCATTGACCACATCAAAAATTTCGTTCATATTGTTTATGTTTATAATTCCAATGAACCATTGTTGAACCCCGACATTGTTGAAATGATAAAATACGCCAACCAAGCCAACTTACACACTATGATTTCCACTAACGCTTCCTTACTGACCCAAGAAAAATCCCGCGCCCTTTTGAGCTCGGGGTTAGGGGAAATAAGATTTGCCTTGGACGGCCTGACCAAGCAATCATTTGAGGCCTTTAGGCGCGGCGGCAATTTTGAGCAAGTTATTGGCAATATCCGGCGATTTTGCCAAATCAAGCAAGAACTAAAAAAACACCGCCCCATAGTTACTTTGCAGTTTATTCTTAACCGCTACAACCAAGAGCAAATTCCCGACATTAAAAAGTTTGCCAAAGAAATTAAGGCCGACAAGCTATACATTAAGCCGTTTATTCTAAGCCCCTATGCTTACAACGAGGAGGAGCGAAAAGTTTTAGCGCGCAAATTTTTTCCTACCAAGGATATTGATGATGAGGAAATTGTCTACAAAAAAGAAAACGAAAATTTGGTGCCCAAGCGCCAGCCCCAAAGATGTCCGGCCGTGAAGCGGGTGTTTACGGTCTTGGCTAATGGCGAAATGGTCATGTGCTGTTTTGATTTATTCGGCGATTATTCTTACGGCAATTTGATTGCCAAAGATTTCAAATCGTTGTGGTTTTCCGATAAAGGCAAAAAAATGCGCCGCCTGGCCTACAAACGATTTTTCCCCTTGTGCCAAAAATGCGGCAACATTGAGTAATCGGCCATAAAAATGAAAATAATTGAAATTAAAGCCAAAGAGATTTTTACTAAAACCAAGCTGGGGGCTGATTGGGTGGTTAATCCGTATGCGGGTTGCGGCCATCAATGCCTTTATTGCTATGCTAAATTTATGGCTAAATGGCGGCCGGTGGAATACGGTAAGTGGGGCACCTGGGTGGAAGCGAAAGTTAACGGCCCCGAGCTGGTTCAAAAAAAGAGCGTTAAGGGAGAAGTTTTTATGAGCTCAATTTGCGACGCGTATCAGCCCGTTGAAAAGGAATTAAAACTTACAAGGCGGATATTGGAAAATATGGATAAAAATGTTAAGCTATCCATTTTAACCAAGTCGGACTTGGTTTTGCGCGACATTGATATTTTGAAAAAGTTTTATAAAATAGAAGTTGGGCTAACTATCAACAGCTTTATTGGCAAGGCCAAAGAGCTTTTTGAGCCAAAAGCGCCCGCCACCGCAAAGCGCCTGGTTGTTTTGCAAAAATTAAAAGAACAGGAGATTGCCACTTACGCTTTTGTTAGCCCGATTATCCCGGGATTGATTGATTTGCCAGATATTATCAATAAAACCAAAAACTTGGTTGATTACTATTGGTTTGAATTTTTAAATTTGCGGGGGGCTGGCAAGGACTTTGCTGAAGTTTTAAAAAAAGAGTTTCCAGCAAGCTATAAAATTGTCAGTAGCGCCGCGCTTTATCAAGAATTTATTGACCAAACAACAAATTTAATAAACAGCTTCAACATAAAAATCCGCGGAATTGTCAAGCATTAAAGCAAACTAAATACTTGCGAAAGATTTATTGATATATTCACCGTTGCAAGATGTGAGCGATCGTTCATATAATGCAACATAAAATACTATGAGAAAAATAATTTTGGCTTCGGCCTCGCCCAGAAGAAGAGAATTGTTGAAAATACTTATTGGCGATAATTTTGAAATTAAAACCAGCGATTACAAAGAGGATAATTCCTTGGCTTTATTGCCCAAAGATTTGGTTTTGTTTCATTCTTTGGAAAAGGGCAAGGATGTGGCTAAAAAATTGTCCGAGGGCATTATTATCTCCGCTGATACTATCGTTGCTTTTGAAAATGATGTCTTGGGTAAGCCAGAAACAGTTGAAAACGCCAAGGAAATGTTAAATAAGATTAATGGACAATGGGTTGAGATAATTACTGGGCTGGCGGTGATTGATCTTGCCAGCAAAAAAGAATTTCAGCATCTTGAAGTGGCCAAGGTTAAAATCAAGCAGATGTCCGAGCAGGAAATTGATAACTATATTAAAACAGGCGAGCCCTTGGACAAGGCCGGGGCCTTTGCCGTGCAAGGCAAGGGAGCTGTTTTGATTGAAAAAACAGATGGTGATTTTTATAGTGTGGTGGGCTTGCCTTTGTTTAAGTTGAACGAGCTTTTGACTCAAGTAGGCATTAACATTTTTGATTATAAATAGTTTATGGTAAAAAATGAAAGCAACAATTTAGAGCAGCCGGAAATGATTTTTTCAGTGGGGGAGTATATTGAAGCGGTTAATCTATTTTTGAAAAAGTTTAAGGCCAAAATTACCGGCGAAATAACCGAAGTTAAAACTTACCCCAGCGGGCATTGCTATTTTTCCATCAAAGATAAGGGCGATAACAGCGTTTTGAACTGTATTATGTGGAAATACGATTACCGGATTTGCGGGGTAGAATTGGTGGAGGGTCTGGAAGTTATATTGAATGGCGAGGGGCAGGTTTATACAGCTACTGGCAAATTTAGTTTTGTGGCTAAAACCGTGGAATTAAAAGGCGAGGGCGCTTTGCAAAAGGCCTACGAGCAATTAAAAAAGAAGTTAGATGACGAAGGACTTTTTGCCCCAGAAAGAAAACGCCTTTTGCCAGAATATCCGCAAAACATTGGAGTGATAACATCAAAACAAGGAGCGGTTATTCACGATTTGTTGACTAACTTGGGCAAGTTTGGCTTTAAGATAAAAATGGTTGACTCGCGGGTGGAAGGTCAAGAAGCCGTAGCTGATTTATTGGCCGGGGTTAAGACCTTTCGCCATAAGGATATTGATGTTTTAGTGATTATGCGAGGAGGGGGATCTTTAGAATCATTGCAGGCCTTTAACAATGAGGCGTTGGTGCGTTCAATAAGCGATTTTCCTTGCCCGGTGATGGCCGCTATTGGCCACGACAAAGATGTGCCCTTATTGGCTATGGCCGCTGACTATATGTGTTCCACGCCCACGGCCGCCGCTAACACCATTAACAAGTCGTGGGAAATGGCGCCTTTGAAAATAAGTCAGTGCCAAAGAATTATTGTTGATTGGTTTAATGATTTTTTTAACCAATATAAAAAATACGAAAGCCAGCTTAATAATTATTTTTTACGCATAGAGCAGGTGATTGCCAGCCAGAAAAAGTTTCTAGACGCCACTTGGCAAAAAATCGCCAGCGCTTTTGTTTTTAATTTGAAAGAGCTTACGCAAAAGTTATATTTCATCGCCCAAAATGTCAAAGCCCAAGACCCGCGAAATAATTTGGCTTTGGGCTATTGTTTAGCCAGGAAGAATGGCCAGCTTGTTAAAACAGTTGATGCTTTGCGCTCTGGCGATGACTTTTCTTTGCAAATGGCTGATGGTATAGTAAAAGCAACCACAAGGGCAGACCTCTAACATTTTTTTATAAATGTTGTTCCCTTTCAATATAAGAGAGGTCTGCCTTTGTACAAAACTTATGGAAAAACAATTTAATCTAAAAGAGGCCTTAAAAAAACTTGAAGAAATATCAAAGTGGTTTGAGACGCAAAAAGAAATTGATATTGAAGAGGGCATCAACAAAGTAAAAGAAGCGGCCGGCTTAATAAAAGCCAGCAAAGACCGCCTCAAAGCCGTTGAAAATCAATTTGAGGAAATCAAAAAAGAAATTATTGAAAATGAAGATATTAGTAAAAGTTAAAACAAAGGCCAAAGAGGAGCGGTTGGAGGAGATTGGGGAAAACACTTTTGTTGTATGGGTAAAAGAGCCGGCCGAGAAGGGCAAAGCCAATGCGGCCGTGATTAAAACCATAGCCAAGCATTTTAGAGTTCCGCAAGGCAACGCGCGCATTGTTTCGGGGCTATCTAACCGCCAAAAAATTGTTATAATTGAATTATGATAACTTTTGATGATTTTCAAAAAATTGATTTGCGTGTTGGCAGAATTATTTCGGCTGAAAAAGTGGAGGGTTCGGATAAGCTTTTGAAATTGCGGGTTGACTTGGGGCCTGAAATAGGCCAGCGGCAATTAGTGGCTGGTATGGCCCAATTTTATCAGCCCGAAGAAATGGTTGGCAAACAAATTGTGGTGGTGGTTAATTTAGAGCCAAAAGTTTTTAAGGGTTTGGAAAGCCAAGGCATGCTTTTAGCCGTTGGTGATAATGAGCCAGTGCTTTTATCACCTAATAAAGAAGTGCCACTGGGCGCTAAAGTGCGTTAAAAAAACAATCAACCAGGGACGGACCCCGGTAAACTTGATTAAAATATGTTAAATTTTGTGCCTGAAAAAATGTTTTTCACTAAAGGAGCTGGCGTTCATAAAGATCGTCTGGCTTCTTTTGAAATGGCTTTGCGCCAGGCCGGTATTCAAAGGTGTAATTTAGTCAATGTTTCCAGCATTTTTCCGCCCAATTGCCATATTTTGCAGGTCAGCCATGGCCGCAAAATGCTCAAGCCCGGCCAAATTACTTTTACGGTGATGGCTCGTATTGATACCAACGAGCCCAGCCGTTTGATTTCAGCGGCTATTGGTTTGGTCTTGCCCAAAGACCACAATGGCTATGGCTATTTGTCTGAGCATCATTCTTTCGGCGAGACAGCTAAAAAAGCTGGCGATTATGCCGAGGATTTAGCCGCCACCATGTTAGCCACTACTTTGGGTATTAAATTTAATCCTAACATTGCTTGGGACGCTCGCAAGAAAGTTTATCAAGCCAGCGGCAAAATTTTCAAAACCACCAACATTTGCCAATCAGCCGAAGGCGATAAAAACGGCCTTTGGACTACGGTTTTGTCGGCCGCGGTGTTTGTGGCTTAGTTTATAGATCAATAAAACAGGCCTGGCGGCGCCTCGGGGCGGGACAAGGCCTGTTTTTTGTGCTAAAATAACAAAATAGTTTTGCAGCTGTTTCATAATATGAAGATTTTACTTTTAGGCGGGGATGAAAAAATTTTACAAGCTAATTCTGACAGCCAGAAAAGATTGGCTGGCTATGGCTATTTAGCCGAGCAGATTTACATTGTCATTTTTTCAGCTAAAAAAATACAGCCACGGCAAACTGGCAATGTTTTTATTTACTCAAGTGGCGGTTGTTTCCGATTAACAGCTTTATGCAAAGGTTATTTCTTGGCTAAAAAGCTAATTAAACAAGAAAAAATCGGCGCGGTTTCCAGCCAAGATCCTTTTGAGAGCGCTTTGGCGGCTTGGTATTTACGAAAAAATTGCTCCATAAAATTTAATATCCAAGTTCACGGCGATTTTTTTAGTCAAAAATTTTGGCAGAGGCAAAAATGGCTCAATTTTTTTCGTTACTACGAGGCAGTTTGGCTTTTGAAAAAAGCCGATAGTATTCGGGCGGTGAGTCAGCGCATTAAAAAGTCGCTGATTGATAAATTTGAAATTTCAGCTGAAAAGATTATTGTGGTTCCTATCTACGCGGATTTTTCTTCGTTAGAGCTGATGTCTTCAGTGAAAAAGCCGGACACTTATTCGTTAGAGCCATTTGTTTTTTTGATAGTAGCGCGGTTAAGTAAAGAAAAAAATCTGCCCATGGTTTTGCGAGTTTTTTCTAAATTAAGGCAAAATGGCAGGGGAGCGGTCTTGCGAATTATTGGGGAAGGGAGGGAGCGCGAAAAATTAGAGGGTTTGGCCCGGAAATTGAAAATTCAAGATAAAGTGGAATTTTTGGGTTGGTTAAACAAAGAGGCGCTCTGTTCAGAGTATCGGATAGCCGATTGTTTCTTGCTGGCTTCGGATTTTGAGGGTTGGGGCTTAGCTCCTTTGGAAGCGGCTTATTTTGGCTTGCCTATTGTTATGACCGAAGTGGGGGTTTGCGGCGAGATTTTTCAACCCAAGAACGATGCGCTTTGCTCATCGCCCCGCGATGAACAAAAGTTTTTGGTAAATATGCAAAGAGTTTTTAGCGATAGGGTATTGAGAGAGCTTCTTGGCCAAAACGCCAAAGCCGCCTTGGCTAAATTACTCACCCGCGAGCAAACAATGGAATTGTATAAAAAGGCCTGGTTTACTTAAAATGCTTATAATCCGAATTCAAATATTCGCCTATTCGCCTATACTTTTCACTTTCGCGCTCTTGAGCGCAGAAGTGAAAAGTAATAGAAAGAATAATTAAAATATGAACTATATGAACCAAATTAATCAAGAAATTCGTCAGTGTCAGAATTGTAAGGCCGATTTTGCGATAAAGCCCGAGGATTTTGATTTTTACGAGAAGATAAAAGTACCGCCGCCAACTTTTTGCCCGGAGTGCCGAGCCAAAAGACGAATGGCGTTTTTCAATGAACGGATTTTATATAAAAGAAAAGACAGTAAAACAGGCGAGATAATTTTTTCTGGTTTTTCTGATGATAAAGATTTAAAGATTTACGACCATCAGCTTTGGTGGTCAGATGATTGGGACGCTATGGATTATGGCAAGAATTACGATTTTAATAAGACATTTTTTTCTCAGTTTTTATCATTATTAAAGCAAGTGCCCTTGGCCAGCCGCTCTTTTGTTAGCCCGATTAACAGCGAGTATTGCAATAACGCTGGCTATTTAAAAAATTGCTATTTAGTATTTGACGCTGACAATTGCGGCAATGTTCTTTATAGCTGTATGCTTCATAAGTCCAAGGATGTGTTGGACATTTTTTATGCCAATAACATAGAGCTGTGCTACGACTCTTTTATGATTTGGGATGGCTCGCGAATTTTTTTCTCGTCTTACTGCGATAACTGCTTGGATATTTATTTTTCCAAAAATCTAACTGGCTGTAATAATTGCTTTGGCTGTATGAATCTGCGCAATAAAAAATATCACATTTTTAACAAGCCCTATAGTAAAGAAGATTATCAAGCAGAGATTAAAAAATTTGATTTTAGCTCTTATAACGGCTTGCAAAAAATAATTGAACAAGCCAGAAATTTTTGGTTAAAGTTTCCGGTGAAATTTAGGGAGGGGACTAATAATACTAATGTCAGTGGCGAATATATTGCTGATTCAAAAAATGTTATTAATTCTTACGATGTAAGCGGCTGTCATGATTTAAGGTTTTGTCAAATTGTTATACCGCCAGCCAGCGATTGCTATGACTATACTGACTGGGGCTCAAACGCTGATAGAATTTACGAATCCAGTATGTGCGGCCGAGATATCGCGCGACTTAGTTTTTGCTGGGATTGCTACAAAACCGTGAGTGATTCGCAATATTGTTTCCAGTGCCATAATTCTCATAATCTCTTTGGGTGTGTTGGTTTAAGGGGCAAGCAATACTGCATTTTTAACAAACAATATTCCAAGGAAGAATATGAGGCTCTTGCGCCTCGCATCATAGAACAGATGAACTCTTTGCCCTACATAGACAAGAAGGGCAGGGCTTACAAGTATGGCGAGTTTTTCCCAGCCGA
>PFAV01000032.1:0-7700 GCA_002773545.1 bacterium (Candidatus Gribaldobacteria) CG10_big_fil_rev_8_21_14_0_10_41_12
TAGCCCAGCTACGGCGAAAAGCATTTTGCGAAGTCTGACGATGACGCAGCCGAAAAGATAAAATTATAGCAGGAATAGTTTTGCAACCATCTCTATAACTGTTTTGTCTTTGAAAATAGCTCTTTTTGTGGTTAAATAGAGCTGTATGATGAAACTAATCGCTTTGGGGCTTGATGGGGCAGGGTTTAATTTATTACAGCCCTGGCTTGATCAAGGCCTGCTGCCCAATTTGGCGGCTCTGCAAAAAAAAGGGGTCTCCTGTCCCTTAACTGTTTGTTTGCCGCCAGTTACTTCGCCCAACTGGAAGTGTTTTTCTACTGGTAAAAATCCGGGCAAGCTGGGTGTTTTTTGGTGGGAAAACATTGACACTGAAAATCAAAAAATTACCGTGCCCGCTTCCAGCGATTTTCATGGCCAGGAAATTTGGGATATTTTGGGCAATAATGGTTATAAAGTAGGCGTTTTGAATATGCCCACTTGCTATCCGCCCAGAGCGGTTAATGGTTTTATGGTAGCGGGCGGGCCTGATGCCTTAGAAAGCGGTTTTGCTTGGCCCAAGGACTTAGAAAAAGAGCTCAAAGAAAAATACCAATGGCGAGTGTTGCCTAAAAGCATCAATTTTTTAACCGAAAATAATCAGCCAGCCATTGAGGAGATTTATAATTTAATAGCCAAACGATTTATGGTAGCCATTGAGTTATCTAAAAAATATCAGCTTGATTTTTTAGAGTTGACTGTTTATTTGGTGAATGTGTTGCGGCACCATTTACCCGAGGGTGAGAAAATTTTAAGGGCTTGGCAGATCATTGACCAAGGCATTGGCCAGATGATTAAAGAATTTCCCCAGGCCAGCTGGCTTATTTTTTCTGACCACGGCTCGGGTGAGATTAAAGTTAAGTTTAATATCAATCAATGGCTTAAAAATGAAGGTTATTTGGTTTTGAAGAATAATCAAAAGGATTTCCAAAAAAGTTTTTGGCTGAAAATGGGCTTGCATCAAGGCAATCTGTCAAAAATAGCCGCTCGCTTGGGCTTGAAAGATTTTTTGAAAAAACATTTTGCTCGCTTCAAGTTTGTTGTGCCTTCAGCTTCGGGCGCAGTTGGTAAAACCGCCAAAGAGGCCCTAATTGACTGGCAAAAAAGTCAGGCCGTGGCCAGCGGGCAAGGGCCGATATATCTAAACAAATTGCAAATAACAAATAACAAATCACAAAATTTAAGAGAAGAGATTATTAAGAAATTGGAACGATTAGAATACAATGGGGTGAAGATTGCCAAAAAAGTTTATCAAAAAGAGGAAATTTATGCGGGCGAGTTTATGGCCAAGGCGCCGGACTTGGTGATTGACCAAGGCGAGGGGGCGCATATTTCGGGTGGCCTGGGCTTTAAGGATATTTTTTCTGCGCCGCAAAAATGGTTAGGCGAAAATCAAAAAACTGGCATTTTTCTGGCTGTTGGGCCTTGTTTTACAGCTAACCATTTATCATCAGCGAGCATTTTAGACATTGCTCCGACCATTCTGCGAATTTTTGGCCTAAAAAAATCCAATGACCTTGACGGTCGCGTCTTAAACGAAATTATCAAATAATGAATCGCCAAACCAAACAAAAATTAAGAGATGCTTTAATTTTTTTGACTTATTATTCGGGCTGGCCGGCCTTGAGGGTTTGGTTTTATCATTGGCGAAAAGTTCCTTTGTTGAGGGTGATTGCTTTTCACGAAATCAAGGACAGCGAAATTGAAAATTTTCAAAAATGTCTGGTTTTCTTAAAAAATAATTTTAATGTTATCTCACCTAATGATTTTTTAGCTGGGAAATTTTCTAAAATAAAAGCAAACGCGCTTATAACTTTTGACGACGCTTTTGAGAGTTGGTTAAAAAATGTCTTGCCGGCCTTAAAAAAAGAAAATTTGTCGGCTATATTTTTTACGGACAATAGGGGATTGGCTTTAATTCCTGCTTTGCGCCAAGCTGGTCAAACAATCGGCGGTCACACCGTCAATCACTCCCGCCTAACTAAAATAACTCGCGATGAATTAGCTTTTGAAATAGCCGAGAATAAAAAACAATTAGAATCAGCGACTGGCCAAAAAATAGTTTTTTTTGCTTATCCTTTTGGCGACAAGCAAAGTTTTAATCAAACCGTTATTAACGAAGTTAAAAAAGCTGGCTATCAATATGGTTTTACTATCTTGCCCGGTTTTAATAAATCAAAAACTAATCATTATTTATGGCACCGCGACAGTGTTGACCTTAATTGGAGTGAAAATTTTTTACGGACTTGGCTGGCTGGCGCTTATGATGGTTGGAAAAAGTTATTATGAAAAATTTAATTAAAAATTTAATTAGCGGTTTTTTAAGTATCTTTATTTTTTTAGCGCCCAAAAACAGAGCCGTGATTTTGATGTATCACTCGGTGGGGCGCAATGAAATTCCCTCAACGGTTTCACCGAAAAATTTTGCCAAACAAATGGCTTATCTCAAAGAAAAGCAGTATCAGGTTATTTCTTTGGCTAATTTAGCGGATATTTTAGAAAAAAAACAGCCCTGGCCAACCAAAGCAGTTGTTCTTTCGTTTGATGATGGCTATGCTGATAATTTTATTTTCGCTTGGCCGATTTTGTGGCAATATAATTTTCCCGCCACTATTTTTTTAACTGCTGGAACAATTGGAGGAGAAAAAATTAAAAAAACTGGCGAACGATTGCCCATGCTGGCTTGGCCAGAGATTGAAAAAATGCAAAAAAGCGGCTTAGTTGATTTTCAGCCGCACACCCAGAGCCACCCGCGCTTGTCGGAAATTAGTCAAGCAGAGGCGCAAAAAGAAATTACAGAGTCGCAGGCGGTTATTAAGGAACATTTAGGCGGTGAGGCGCAATTTTTTGCTTACCCCTATGGCGTTTATAACCAAAGTATTATTGATATCCTTAAAGCCAATGGTTTTATAGCGGCCTTAACTGTAAGCAGGGGATTAGTCAAGCAAGAAAGCCAGCTATTTGAGTTGCCCAGAATGGCTGTGTCGCTTAAGACCTCGCTGGCGCAATTCAAAAGCAAGCTCAATTTTGGCTTTTAATTTATGAGCGTGGTAAATTTTGAAAATCAGAAATGGCAAAAAAAGGAGCAGGGCATTAATTTTCGCCTCAAGGCCGCCTTGGCTATGATTGAGAAGGGGCCGGTTTTAGATTTGGGTTGTGGCGATGGTGTTTTTTTAGAATTACTTAAAAACAAAGGTATTGAAGGAAGGGGCTTGGATATTTCCGAGGTGGCCATAGCTAGGGCTAAAAGCAAAGGTCTTTCAGCCGAGCAATTTGATTTCGGTAGCCAGAGATTGCCCTTTGCCGACAATGATTTTTCATTAGTGGTTTTATTGGATGTTTTAGAGCACTTATACCAACCGCCAAATATTTTACAGGAGGCCAGAAGGGTAGCTAAAGAGGTGGTAGTAGCTGTGCCCAATTTTAATTCTTTGCCTGCTCGCCTGCAAACATTATTGGGTAGGGTGCCAGAAAATAATTTAGCTAAAAAGGGCCATATTTATTGGTTTAATCTTGATGTTTTGCAAAAAATGTTAAAAGAAACTGGCTGGCAAATCATGGAAACAAAAAATAATACTTTTTTTGAACGCTACTTTTTATTAAAAAATATTTTTAGATTTTTAGCTGAAGTTTTTCCAAATTTGATTGCTTTATCTTTTGTGATTAAGGCCAAAAGATATGAATAAATTTTTAAACACGATAAAATTGGCGGTTAGGGGGCAAAGCATTTATCGCGTTTTGTCGCAACAAACCCTCAAAGAAAATAGCCCGGCGTTAAGCGGCCGGGTGATTGATTTAGCTGGTGGGGGCAAGAATAATTATTTTGAGTATTTGAATTTGACCAAGGCCGAGTACAGCAACGCGGATATTAAAAGTGGACCAGGAGTTGATGTTGTTCTAGACCTCACTGGACCCTTGCCCTTGGCTGGCAATTCTTTTGATGCTGCTTTGCTTTTTAATTGTTTGTATATTTTTGCCAATCCCGCGGAAATTTTAAAAGAAGTTAATCGCGTGGTAAAGCCAGGTGGTTTTTTATTGGCGATTACGCCGTTTATTTTTAATGAAGCGCCCGAGCCAACTGATTATTGGCGGTTTACTTCGCAAGGATTGCGTCAAGTTTTAAGCCATGGCGGTTTTAGCGAAATTAAAATAATTACTTTTGGCGAGCGCTTTACAGCTGTTATCTTTTTGCTGAATAAATTTTTGATTCTCAATTTTTTGCGGCCATTATTTTATTTGCCAGCCATTTGGCTAGACAAATTAGTGCCACTTGGCGTTAAAAAAAATCACCCCTGTCCTTTGGGGTATTTAGCGATAGCGAAAAGGGCAGACCACTCATAACTTTTTTATCATTACCAAGCCAATAATCGTGCGAATAATTTCTGAAGCCACGCGGGCTAAAATAATGCCCAAAATACCCAACCAGTAAAAACCGCCCACTAAAAGCAAAATATCTAGAATGGCGGCGGGTATTTCTAAGGCGTAAATTTTCTTAATGGCCATTTGGCCAGTTAGGGCGGTACTGGCCATCAGATAGCCAATACCCAAAAGAGAAATAGCAAAAATTTGTGAATAGAAAATAGCTCCAACATAACGCGGGAAGAAAATTTTAAAAACTATTGGCGCGATTAGCCAATAAATAATAATAGCCGCGACAGTTAGAAGCAATAATTTAAGAATCTTTGGTAGAAGGTTTTTTTTGATTTCTTGAGGATTTTTAGCGCTAAATTTTGGCAAGGCGAGGGCGGAAACCATTTGTACTGGTTCTTTTAGTTTTTCTACTGGCAGCAAGGCGAAGCTATAGGCGGCCAATTGAACCGCTCCTAAACTATGGAAAACAAGAATTTGATCAAGGTACTGAATAATTTGCCCCAAGAAATTAATTAAAGTTAAGTGATAGCCGTATTTTTTTGTTTTGGGATCCTCGGTTTTATTGGGTTTTAATGTTTTTTTAATTTGCCGATAGAAAAGGCCGTTGCAAATTGTTTCACTAGCGTAATAAGCGGCAACTAAAGAAAAAATAATAACTAAGTTTCCCACCGGAAACCGCCAAAATAGAATCAAGCAAGCAATTAAAGAAGCCGCTGTGATAATGCTTTGCCAGCCCTGATATTTGGCCGCCAGGCGAAAGTTTTTTTGGCCGGGCAAAAAAGAAGCGATTATAGAAAATCCTGATCTTAAAGGCATTAAAAGGGCAATTAAAAATAAAGGCACAGCCAAAACATAATTGGCTTTGAAAAAATAATAGCCGCCTAAAATTAACAAGCCAGCCGCTTGCAGGCAGGTAAATTTAATTTTTGTTTTAAAAACTGAATAAAAACCGCCCTCCAGGCCTCTAGAGACAGCTTGGGTTAGGGCGGTGCTCATGCCCTTGAGGGTAAAAATGCTTAAAAAGCCCACTAAAGAAATAATATATTTGAAATTGCCGTAAAGCTCGGGCGCTAGCAAATTGGCAAAAGCCACAGCAGTTAGAAATGAGCTTAAAGCCACAATTATCCTAGCTGAAGTTAACCAAAAACCACCCTTAACCAAATAAACATTGTCGGTCTGGGTGTATTTTTCGCTTCGCTTCAAGGCGTGATAAATTTTTTCTTTAATAGGCATTAGTCGTCAAAATAGCCCAAGCTTTTTAAGCGTTTTTTAACTTCGGCTTGCTGATTCCGCTCGGGCGTTTTTGTTTGATTATCCTTGGTCGGCTTATTTTTTTTGAAGAGTTGTTTGATTCTATTGATTAGTTTGCGCATATTTTAGTTTTATTCGCCGCGAAATAAAATTTGCAGGGTTTTTAATAAAATACCTAAATCTAAAAGAAAGGAGCGGTTTTTTAAGTAATAGAGGTCATATTGGAATTTTTCTTGGCTGTCCATGGTTGATCTAGCATACCTGAACTTTATTTGCGCCCAGCCCGTAAAGCCGGGCTTGATAATATGGCGTAATTGATAGTGGGGGATTTCTCTTTCTAATTTTTTAACAAACTCGGGCCGTTCGGGCCGGGGTCCAATTAGCGAAATATCGCCTCGCAAAACATTGAGCATTTGCGGCAGTTCGTCTAAATGGATTTTTCGCAAAATTCGCCCCGCTTTGGTGGCTCTATTGTCGTTTTTAGCGGCCCAGGCCGGGCCGTTTTTTTCCGCGTCCAGTTTCATAGTGCGAAATTTGTAAAGCCAAAAAACCTTGCCTTCTTTGCCGTATCTTTGTTGTTTATAAAAAATTTTTTGCTTATCTTCTTTTTTTATTAGTAAGGCAATTACTAACCAAGCGGGTGAACTGATTAAAACAATTAGCGAGGCTAAAATAAGTTCGGTTAGTCGTTTAATTTTATCGTAGGCGTTTTTTTCGCCCTCGGCCAAATTGCTCAAAAACCATTCTTGGTCAATAAAATCAACTGGTATTTTATTAAAAATGGTTTCATAGGCGGTAGCCAAATTAAGAAAGTTTATTTTTAGGCCCAAGCAACTATAAAGCTCTTTGATGATAATTTTTTGCTGGCTGATATTTTGCGCGATAATCAGAGTATTGATTTTATCTTTTTTGATTTGTTGGCCAAGCCTTTGCCCAACAGCGATGAATTTAACAAAGCGATAGCCCAATTGCGGATTATTTTTAATTTCATTGATTAGTTTGTCGGTCCAGTGGTTTTTGCCCAAGATGCCTACTTGTTTTAAGAAAAGCGCGGAAAAAAGCCAATAAAAAATTTGCCGCCAAATTAAAATTAAAACACCTAACAGAACAATATTAATAAGCAGGTTGGTTTTAGGAGTAATGCCAAAAAGCGGCACAGTGTAAAAGAAAACAACTCCTACTGCCAAACAAACCGCTAAACAAGAGCCCAACCGAGCTGCTAACTCGGCTTTGGGATTGGCCAAATTAAGGTCATAGAGGCCAAAAATATAAAAAAGTATGAACCAAACAAGATAAAGAATGGAAAATGGCAAAAGATGCTGGAAAAAAATCGGCCAGGAAAAATTGGGCGAAAACCGTAAATAAACCGTAACCAACAAACTAACATAAGCGAAAACAACATCGCCCAAGAACAAACTAATTTTGCGAATCTTTTGTTTCATTGTATTATTATTGTTTAAATTTTGTTGAAAAACAACCCCTCTTTGTTTTTTTGTTCAAGCTATGGAAAACAATTGACAGAAAGGCGTTGTAGGATTATGATAGGGCTGTATGAAAAAAGTTAATTTTCCATTTCCGGTTTTTACCACCAAAGAAGACAGATGGTTTGTATCGGAGTGTCCTGTTTTAGGTATTGCCACGCAAGGCAGAACAGAGAAAGAGGTAAGAGAAAATATGATTGATTTGATAAAAGAATATTTGACGGACCCAGATACTTCAAAGGGGCAAATAAATGAAATCACTTCTTCGTCTTTAAGTTATATTTCTGTGCCGGTGGCGAGCGATTTATTGTATGGGCAAGCTTAAATCGTTAAAACAAAAAGCAGTAGTTAAAATTTTAGAAAGTAATGGTTTCGCACGAACGAAGGCGGGCAAACATCTGACTTTTAAGAAAAAACTGACTGATGGCAGGGTTTTAACTACTTGGGTGCCGCACCATCAAATGGTGTCGGTTTTTGTTATTGGTTATATTGAGATGGTTGCAAAACTATTCCTGCTGCAATTTTATCTTTTCGGCTGCGTCATCGTCAGACTTCGCAAAA
>PFAV01000032.1:7755-12074 GCA_002773545.1 bacterium (Candidatus Gribaldobacteria) CG10_big_fil_rev_8_21_14_0_10_41_12
CCATCTCATTGTTAAACAAACCGGAAAACCAAGAGAGGAATTTGAATAACAACTTTTTTTATGGGAAAAAAATCGCGAAACAAAAAAGAAGTTAAATTAACCAGGCAGGCGGGCCCGCCCGCAACGCTTCGCAAGCGAGCTTGCTCGCGTAGCGATGCGGGCGGGGAAAGATTTTGGCTATGGCTGGTTTATCTTTCAGTCGGGGCGGCTTTTTTAACGCCGTTTATTTTAAGCGGCAAGTTTTATTTTCCTTTTGTCGGGCCCAAGGGGCTGTTTTTGATGGGTTGCTGTCAGGCGGCTTTTTTTGCTTGGTTGGTTTTGGCCATTTCCTGTAAAAAATATCGCCCCCGTTGGGAAAAAGTGTTAGTGGTTTTTGGCGTTTTTATTTTGGCTTTAGCTCTAAGCGCTATTTTTGGCGCGGATCCGTCTCGTTCATTTTGGTCAAAGTTTGAACGCATGACCGGGCTGGTAATGTGGCTGCATCTTTTGGGATTTTTTTGGGCTTTGATTTTTACTTTTCAGCAAAAAGAAATTTGGCGCAAGTTTTTTATTTTTTCAGTAGCCATTGGAGCGATTATTTCGCTGATGGCGCTTTTAGAACAAGCCGGAGTAAAGGCCTTTGACTTCTCGCAGAGGGGTGGCAGCACCTTGGGTAATACTTCTTTTTTGGGCAGTTATTTGCTTTTTAATGTTTTTTGGGCGGCTTATTTATTTTTTGTTTCAACAAAATGGCGAGAGAGAATTATTTTTCTCTCCACCATTGTTTTGGCTATCTTGGCTATCTATTTTAGCCATTCTCGAGCCGGTGTTTTGGCTTCATTTGGCGGCTTGGCGCTAACCGGGCTTTTATACTTGGCTTTCAAAATTTCTTCTAAAAAGGCGCGACTTTTAGGCAAGCTTGTTTTAATTATGGCGTCAGCCGTTGTTTTGGCCGCTGTTATTCTGTTGTATATTCCGCATAATCCTGTTTATGATAAGTTTGTTTCTATGGCCACCAAGTCCCGGCCAGTTAATTGGCAGATAGCTTGGCAAGGGTTTTTAGAAAAGCCGATTTTTGGTTGGGGCTCGGAAAATTATTATTTAGTTTTTCCTAAGTATTTCAACCCTTGCTTATACACGCCCGCCTGCGGTTCAGAAGTTTGGTTTGACCGCACTCACAATATTATTCTTGACACTTTGGTGGCCAATGGCCTAGTGGGTTTTTTGGCTTATCTCGGTCTTTTAATAACGACTGTTTGGTCGCTGGCTCGGGCCAGAAAAAAGGATTTTTGGCTTTTCGCGGTATTTACTTCATTGATTGTTGGTTATTTTATGCAAAACCTAACGGTTTTTGATATGCCAGTGAGCTTGCTGATGTTTGTTTTTGTTTTAGGGTTTGCTGGTTTTGTTAACCTAAAGGAAAAAGAAACAGTCATAAGTCCTTCGGCTAAAAACAACAAAAAGGCCTGGCCTTTTGTTATTACAGCCATTGCTTTTTTGGTTTGTTTTGTTTGGTTTGTCATACAGCCCTCAAAAGCTGACTACTACACTCTTAAAGCTATTTCAGCGCAAGACATAGACAGCCGCATAGCTTTGGCTCAAAAAACCTTAGACGCTTCGCCCGCGGGCAAGTATCAAATTAGAGATTTTTTTGGCGAGCGATTTCTTCTGGATATCCAGCAGAATTATGACAAAATTCGCGAGCAAGCCGGCAGCAAGCAAGCGGTTAAACGCCTTTTGGATTTTACCACTCAAATGTTGCAAAAAACTATAACTGAATCGCCTTCGGATTACAGCGCGGCTTTGCGTTTGGCGCAGGCCTATAATATGTATACCGTGTTTGACTATTCCAAGCTTGATTTAGCTGTTCAATACAGCGAACAGCTCTTGCAATTATCGCCTAATAACCAGCAAAGTTACTGGGTGTTATCGCAAACTCGGCTTTATCAGGGCAAAACAGACGAGGCCCTGGCCTTAGCCAAACAAGCCATTACTTTGGAGCCTCAATGGTTTCAGTCGTGGGAGATAGCTATCCAAATAGCTCAGCAAGCCGGTAAAAATGAGGAAGTTCAGCAAATGGCTGGCGATGCTTTGGCTTTGGTTTTGCCAGACATTGATAAAAATCCGGACTATCTTAATTATTATCAAGCGGCCGTGAGTTTCTATCAAACGCTTGGCCTCAATGAAAAAGCCAAAGAGATAGCCCAAAGGGCGGTAGATCATAACCCGGTTGAGTGGGCCGAAGAATTCAAAGACATATTGACAAAGTAGCAATTATTTGCTAACATATAATCAATAAGGTGAGGAAATAAATTTGGAAGAAATTTCAAATTTCCTCTATCGTGTCAGCGAAAGACCTCTGGTGAAAACTTTGAGGTCTTTTTCTTTAATCAGCTCTTGCCAGAATACCGAGCCCGAAAGGCGAGGGATGATGGCTTAGAGATGATTATCCCGCACCAATCTTTGGTGCGGGATCGCGGGCTTGCCCTAAGTTAGTTAAAGGGCTATAATTACAATGAGCCGGTGATGTGTCCTCACCTTAGACATGGTTGGAGGCTTACCATTGCCGGCTCATCCAGTTTTTACATTTTCTGACGAGTGTTGCAAGATGTGAGCGATCGTTCATAAGATGCAACAGTGTTATTGTTTATATGTTAAAGGAGAATATTTCGCTCAAGACGCTCACTTCGTTTCAAATTGGCGGTTTGGCGCGTTATTTTTGGCCAGCAGAAGGCGCGATTGACATTAAATCAGCCATTGAGTGGGCCAAAGGCAAGGGCCTGCCTTTTTTTATTTTGGCCGGCGGCAGTAATCTATTGGTAGCTGATCAGGGGTTTGAGGGTTTAATAATTAAACTACAAACTACAAACTACAAACTACAAACTAATATCGTTCATTGCCAGGCCGGGGTTAAATTATCGGATTTAGTGAAATTATCATTAGACCAGGGATTGAGCGGGTTGGAGTGGGCCTCGGGCATTCCTCAAGCCACAGTGGGCGGGGCGATTTGGGGAAACGCGGGGGCATTTGGCAGAAATATGGCTAGCGTAGTGAGCGAGGTGGAAGTTATGGAAGCGCAAAACGCAAAACGCAAAGTTAAAAGTTATCAGAATAAAGAATGCGGGTTTGCATACAAAGACAGTATTTTTAAGCAAAATAAAAATTTAATTATTTTGTCGGCGGATTTAGTCTTAGAGAAAAAAAATAAACAAGAAGTCAAAGAGGAAGTTAAAAAGGTCTTGCAATATAGAAAAGACCATCACCCCAGCCAGCCCTCGGCCGGCTCGGTGTTTCAGAATATTAAAGATAAAAAAATAATTTCAAGCCGGCCCGAGTTCGCAGTTTTTCAGGAAAGAAAAGAAATTCCCGCGGGCTGGTTAATTGAGCAATGCGGCCTTAAGGGTAAAACAATTGGCGGGGCGCAAATATCCACTAAGCACACCAATTTTATTGTTAATACTGGCAAAGCCCAAGCCAGCGATGTCAAACAATTGATTAGTTCAGCTAAACAAGCTGTTTGGCAAAAGTTCGCCATTACCTTAGAAGAAGAAATTCAGTATTTAGGTTTTTGAAATAAAAAACTACACTTTTTGAACGATAGGACCAAAAGTGTAGTTTTTGTTTTTTAAGCTTTGAAGGATAAAATAAAAAGCCCGCCTTCGTCCTGTGGCTATTGTGTTGTAAAGAATTGTGTTTTTTCATTTCTAATTTTACAATTGCATTATAGCATATGCTATAAAATATGTTAAGAGTGTTGACAAGATTTTAGGCAAAATATGGATTTTAGCTATATTGACTATACGCTGTTAATAAAAGGGCTTGACAGGTTTTTGATTGGCAGTATAATGAATTAGTGAGTTAGCTTTGTCGGTTAAGTTGACAATATTCTAAGCAATGTGTATATCTTCATTGATGAGTCGGGTGATTTGTGCGGAAAACAAGGCGAGTTTTTTGTGGTGGGCGGCTTTATTACCAATGAGCCAAAAAGAACTGCTAGGGTTTTTCGCAAGTGGTAGAGAAGAAAGTTTACCAATAAAAAGCTCCGCCATAGAACAGAACTAAAATTTTCAGATTGAGGCGGTGAATTCAGCCGCGAACACAAACATTCAGATTGCTGATTGGATTTGTGGGGCTTTATACCGCTATTACACTAATCGGCCATCTGGAAAAGAGTTTTATAAAATTTTGCACAGTAGTATTATTGCTTCCGAGGAATTGTTTAAAGATTATTGGAAAGAATTTAACAAAAAATAGAATGAGATGGTTGCAAAACTATTTCGTAGCGAAATTTTAGATTTTCGAGCGAGGCGAGGAAGACGAGCAAAATGTTTTGAGGCCGT
>PFAV01000032.1:12088-18798 GCA_002773545.1 bacterium (Candidatus Gribaldobacteria) CG10_big_fil_rev_8_21_14_0_10_41_12
GTAGCAGGAATAGTTTTGCAACCATCTCAATAATAAAAAACATCTCAAAAGAGATGGTTTTTATAGAGTGGCGTCTCTTGGGATTTACCGCAAGTATTAAGACCTCCACATGCGCGGAGGGTACCCTCGTGGTCTCCTAAAAGCTATTATTGCCAGCTCCAAAATAAGTATAAGCTAATCAAAGAATTATGTCAATAGAAATATTAAAACAACTTGGTTTAAGCGATAATGAAACAAAGGTTTATTTGGCCGCCTTGGAATTGGGCCAGGCAACCGTGCAAGAGCTTGGCAGAAAGTCTGGCGTAAAACGCACTACGGTTTATACCGCCATTGATGGGCTGAAAGAAAAAGGAATTATTAGCCAAATTAAAAAAGGCGCTAAAACATTTCTAGTGGCTGAAAGCCCGGAAATTTTATCGCAAATAGCCGACCGTAGAGCGCAAATGTTTAAAGAGTCCCTGCCTGAATTAAAATCAATTTATAATGTAATGGGCGCCAAGCCCAAAGTGCGGTTTTATGAAGGCAAGGAGGGCTATTTATCGGTTTATGGAAATATCTTAAAAGAAAAGCCCAAAGAACTGTTAGCCATTGCTTCTTACGAGAATTTTAAGAAGCATATTGATGAGCGATATGAAGAAACCTGGACACAAAAACGGATAAAGCAAGGCGTCTTTTTACGCTGGCTTGATTTTAAGACTCCGTCGGTTCAGATAAGAGCCAGTGAGGGAAAAAAGGGCTTGAGAGAAATTAGATTTTTGCCAAAAGAGTTTTCTTTTTCAGCTACTATGTTCATTTATAACGAAAAAGTTATAATGGTTTCGGGCAGGCAAAAAGAATTCTTGGCTGTGGTTATTGAAAACACGGAATTTAGCCAGATGCAAAAACAATTGTTCAATTTACTTTGGCAACAAAAATTATGAGTTTTTTATCAAAAATTTTAGGCGACCCTTTGGCCAAAACCCTTAAAACATACCAGAGTTTGGTGGCGAGCATTAACGACTTGGAGCCGTCCATAGAGAAATTAAACGCCTCGCAGATGAAAGAAAAAACTTTGGCTTTCAAGCAATCCCTGCAAGACGGCCAAGCCAGCTTGGACGATATTTTACCCGAGGCCTTTGCTTTGGCTCGGGAGGCGGCTCGACGCACCTTGGGGCAGAGGCCTTATGACGCCCAATTAATTGGCGGTCTGGTTTTGCACCAAGGCAAAATAGCTGAAATGAAAACTGGCGAGGGCAAAACATTAGCCGCTACCTTGCCCGCTTACCTTAATGGCTTAACAGGCAAGGGGGTGCATATTGTTACAGTGAACGACTATTTAGCTGAAAGAGACGCTGTTTGGATGGGACAGATTTACAATTATCTTGGGCTGTCAGTTGGATGTATTGTGAATAACGCTTCATACTTATATGATGAAAACTTTGGGAAAGAAGATGACAACAGAGATAAAGTAGGGGGATTTAAGGTAGAAAAAAGTTTTTTACGGCCCTGCTCAAGAAAAGAGGCCTATTTAGCTGACATTGTTTATGGCACCAACAATGAATTTGCTTTTGATTATTTGCGAGACAATATGGTTTTTGAAACAGGAGATATGGCGCAGAGGGGTTTTAATTTCGCGGTAGTTGATGAAATTGATTCTATCTTAATTGATGAAGCCAGAACGCCTTTGATTATTTCCCAGCCCGACTTGGAGTCGTCAAACTATTACAAGGAATTTTCGCGAATTGTGCCTCAATTAAAAAAGGACATTGATTTTGAGGTTGATGAAAAAGCCAAAAGCGCTTTTTTAACCGAGCCAGGCATAGAAAAGGTAGAAAAAATTTTGGGCTTGAAAAATATCTACGAGGAAAAAGGCATGAGATACCTGCATTACTTGGAGCAGGCCTTAAGAGCCCAAACGCTTTTCCAGCGCGATCGGGATTATTTAGTAAAAAATAACGAGGTTTTAATTATTGATGAATTTACCGGCCGTATTTTGCCGGGTCGCCGTTATTCAGGCGGCTTGCATCAGGCCTTGGAGGCCAAAGAAAGAGTAGAGGTGAAGCCAGAGTCAAAAATTTTAGCTACTATTACTTTTCAAAATTATTTTCGCTTGTATCAAAAGTTAGCTGGTATGACCGGCACTGCTTTAACTTCGGCTGAAGAGTTTGATAAGGTTTATAAATTGGCGGTGGTGCCTGTGCCTACTAATAAGCCCATGTCCAGAAACGACTTATCTGACTTAATTTACAAAACCGAAACAGCCAAATTTAAGGCGGTAGTGGCTGAAGTGAAAGATTGCTATAAAAAAGGCCAGCCGGTTTTGGTGGGTACCAGGTCGGTGGAAAAAAATGAGTATTTAAGCAAGTTGCTGGCTCGGGAGGGGGTTAAGCACGAAGTTATCAACGCCAAAAACCACGCTCGCGAGGGTGAAATTATCGCTCAAGCCGGCCGTCTGTTTGCGGTAACCGTAGCCACTAATATGGCGGGCCGAGGCGTGGATATTGTTTTGGGCGGCAATCCACCACAGATCGAGGAAGCAGAAAAAGTAAAGGCCTTGGGGGGTTTACGGATTATTGGCACAGAGCGGCACGAAGCCCGACGCATTGATAATCAACTGCGGGGCCGAGCGGGTAGACAGGGCGATCCCGGGCTAAGCCAGTTTTTTGTTTCTTTGGAAGATGAATTGATGCGGATTTTTGGCGGCGATAGAATTAAAAAATTAATGGAAATGATGAAAATCCCCGAGGACCAGCCCATCACCGCTAAAATTATCAACAGCGCTTTGGAAAAAGCCCAAAGCAAAGTAGAGGGCTTGAATTTTGACGCCCGTCAGCATGTTTTGGAATATGACGATGTGATGGCCAAACATCGTTTTAAGATTTATAGCCAAAGAGCCCAAACCCTAATTGACGATTATCAACAATTAAAAGATTTTGTTTGGCAAATTTTAGAAAAAGAGTTAAGCGGCCTAACGGAAACAATTGAAGAAATAAAAACAATTATGCCTTTAAGCGAAGAAATTATTAAAGGCCTGCAAGAGGCCAAAGACCAAGACAAGGCCTTACAAATTCTTAATAACCACGCCAAACAATTATGGCAAGAAAAAGAAGCCCAAGACAGCCAGGAAAATCTTTTAAGATTACTGCGGTTTGTGGTTTTGCGTTGCCTTGATTTTTGGTGGATTGAACATTTGATTAATATGGACCATCTTAAGGACTCGGTTAATTTGAGAGCGTATGGCGGCAGAGACCCATTGGCTGAATACAAAACCGAAGGCCACCAGCTTTTTCAAGAGTTATGGAAAAATGTCAACTCGCAAATAGCCCGCACTATTTTCAAAGTTAGCTTCACAGCTTAGGGGCGAACGGCTCCTTGGAATTAACTTTCCGAGCCTCTAAGCGCGTAGAAGCTACGGCTGGTCTTGATAAAAATATCTTTTTTTGTTAATCTATAAAAATGTCAAAGCAAGCTAATAAAATTTATTTAGTTATTGTTGCGGCGCTCACTGTGGTGTCTCTGCTTTTGGTTTTCCCCCAACTCGTTAATAAACTATTGGGTTATTTGAACTGGAAATTTATTCCTAATTTGTCCGAAGCGCCGTTTAAGTTGGGCCTAGACTTGAAGGGCGGGTGTCATTTGGTTTATGAGGCCGATGTTTCTCAAGTGGCCGCCAAAGACCAAAAAGAAGCCATGCAGGGTTTGCGAGATGTTATTGAGCGCCGGGTTAATTTATTTGGCGTGACTGAAGCGGTGGTTTCTTATCAATCAGCGGGTGCGAGCCAGCGGTTGGTAGTAGAGATGCCTGGCGTTAAAGATGTCAACCAAGCTATTGAAATGATCGGCAAAACGCCTTATTTAGAGTTCAAGCAAGAGCGGCCCGAGGCAGAACGCGACGCTTTGTTAGTCAAACAGCAGGCCTTCCAAGATGAAATGAAAGCCGGCCAAGGCCAGCCCGAAGCAGTGGTTAACGCCATCTTGCAAAAATACAGCCAGGAACTGGACTTAAACGACCCTTATTATCCTTACTTTGTGGCCAGCAATCTCACAGGCCGCTATGTTAAAAAAGCCACCTTGGGCTTTGACCAAACAGCTATGACGCCCGAGGTTTTAATTGATTTTAATGATGAAGGCGCGACCTTGTTTAAGGATTTAACCGAAAAAAATGTCGGCAAGAAAATTGCCATTTATATTGACAACTCTTTAATTTCTTCGCCAGTGGTTAGAGAGGCCATCGGCGGAGGCAGCGCCCAAATTACTGGCACCTTTACTAACGCTGAAGCCAAGGATTTAGTTAGAAATCTCAACGCTGGCGCCTTGCCTATGCCTATTAAGCTCATCTCGCAAACCACGGTTGGCCCAACCTTGGGCGCTGATTCTTTGCGTCAGTCCTTGATGGCTGCTTGGTTTGGGCTTTTGGGCATTTGTTTATTTATGTTAGTTTTTTATCGTTTTTCTGGTCTTATCGCTTGCGTTTCCTTGATTATTTATGGAGGCGTTCTATTGTGTTTGTTTAAGTTTGTGCCAGTTACCCTCACTCTGGCTGGCATTGGCGGGGCGGTCTTATCAGTAGGTATGGCGGTTGACGCCAATGTTTTGATTTTTGAACGCATCAAAGAAGAAAGAAAGAAAAACGAAAGCTTTCAAAAAGCTCTTGAACTGGGATTTTCCCGAGCCTGGCCGTCTATCAGAGACAGCAACCTAACCACTCTATTGATTGCCGTGATTATGTTTGGCTTTGGTTCGTCCTTTGTTAAGGGCTTTGCTTTAACTTTATCATTAGGCATTTTAATCAGTATGTTTTCCGCTATGTTTATTACCAAGGTTTTAATGAATGCCTTTGCGGACACCAGGTGGGAAAAATTTAAGCGCTTTTGGCTTTAATCATATGCTTTCTTTTACTAAACATCGCAAAATCTTTTATACCGCCTCAATTATTCTTACGGTGGCGTCTTTGGTTAGTATGGCGATTTTTGGTTTGAAATTTGGCATTGAGTTCACCGGGGGTTCGGTTTTGGAGGTGGGCTATAAACAGCAAGCCCCGGCTTTGGAAGATATCCAAAAGGTTGTCATAGCTGCTGGTTTGGAAGGGACCTCTGTTCAAGTGGCTGGCGACCAGCGAGTGATTATCAAAACAAAGCCCATTGACGAATCAAAAAAGAACGAAGTTATGCAAGGCCTGCTGAGCTTGGGTCAAATAGTGGCTGGCTCGGAAAGCTTTCAAGTGATTGGCCCGGTTATCGGCCAAGAATTAAAAAACAAAACCAAAGTTGTGGTTTTCTTGTCGCTCTTATCCATACTTATCTACATAGCCATCAGCTTTCGCAAAATTTCCCGACCAGTTAAGTCGTATATTTATGGGTTCACGGGCATTGTGGCTTTGTGCCACGATATTATTATTCCTTTGGGAGTTTTCGCTTGGTTGGGCCATTATTTAGGGGTTGAAATTACTATACCCATTATCACTGCCTTGCTAACTGTTTTTGGCTATTCTATTAACGACTCGGTGGTGGTCTTTGACCGCATCAGAGAAAATCTTTTTAAGGGCCAGGCGGAAAATTTTAGCCAAATTGTTGACCAAAGCTTAAACCAAACTTTGGGCCGTTCAGTGAACACCTCTTTTACCGTGCTTTTGGTCTTAGCGGCTATTTTATTTTTTGGCGGGGCTACATTGCGTTATTTTGCTTTGGCCTTATTTTTGGGAGTGGGTTTTGGCACCTATTCTTCTATTTTCATTGCTTCGCTTTTGGTAGTAACTATTTTTGAGACCCGCCAGAACAGGGGATTGCTTAAAAACAAAAAATAGCGTTCTTTTATTGACAAAGGCGGTCATTTATGGCAAAGTAGCAAGGGCAGACAGGTCTGCCCTATCAAATATGAATTTTAATTATAAAAAAGTTTGCCAGGAAGTTCTTTCTTCGCTGCCGCTCAAATCGCGAGTGATTATTGAAAAAAGATTTGCTTTGGGGCTAGCCAAAAGAAATCAAACCTTGCAGGAAATTGGCGATTTTATGGGCATTACTCGCGAAAGAGTGCGTCAAATAGAATCAGATGGCCTGAATAAACTTCGCCATAGTTCGGCCCCGGCCTCCTTGAAGGCGGTTTTTACTTATTTTGAGCGATTTTTAGAAGAGCAAAGCGGCCTTAAAAGGGAAACTGTTTTGCTGGCGAAGTTGTCTAATGAAACCGACCGACCGATTGTGTCTTTTCTTTTGCGGCTGTCGCCTAAATTATATCGGATAGAACAAAACAGTAAGTTTTATGCTGTTTGGTTTCAAGAAAAGGATGTTTATAATCACGCGACGAATTTGTTAAACGATTTGCTGAAAAAAATAACCCAGCAAAAAGTTCCTCTGGCTCGCGAAATGATTTATTGTTTTTTTAACAAAGAAAATAAAGTTTTTATTGACAACATTATTGAGGCCAGCCGAGCAATAGAGATAAGCCCCTTAGATCAGATTGGTTTGGCTATTTGGCCGGAAATCAAGCCCAAAGGAGCGCGAGATACAGCTTATTTAATGCTTAAAAAAACAGGCCAGCCCTTGCATTTCCGAGATATTGCCCGGCAGGCCAATAATTTGCCAAATTATTTTTTGCCTAAGAAAAAGACCTTGCCCCAAACAGTGCACAACGAATTAATTCGCAACCCGCAATTTATTCTGGTGGGACGGGGCGTTTATGGATTAAAAGAATGGGGCTACCAAACCGGCACGGTAAGGGAAGTTATTAAGGCG
>PFAV01000032.1:18817-19038 GCA_002773545.1 bacterium (Candidatus Gribaldobacteria) CG10_big_fil_rev_8_21_14_0_10_41_12
AGCCGCTCACCCGGCCTGATATCCTGCAACAGGTTTTACGGCAAAGAATGGTTCAACCAAACACCATCTTTCTTAATCTCAATAATAAAAAACATTTTCAGAAAGATGACCAAGGAAGATACAGCTTGAAAGAAATTTAAAAAACTCTATAATTAATTATAGAGTTTTTTAATTACCTTGTTTTATGGCTTTACTTTCTTTTTGGGTATATCTTTTAATTG
>PFAV01000014.1:0-7534 GCA_002773545.1 bacterium (Candidatus Gribaldobacteria) CG10_big_fil_rev_8_21_14_0_10_41_12
TAGAAAAGTTAAGGCAGGTGATTAACCATCACCGCTATTTGTATCATGTTTTAGACAAGCAGGAAATTTCCGAGAGCGCTTTGGATTCTTTGAAAAAAGAGCTTTTTGACTTGGAACAGCTCTACCCGGACTTAATAACGTCGAATTCGCCTACCCAAAGGGTGGCTGGCAAGCCCTTGGCTAAATTCAAGAAAGTTAGCCGCCAAAAGCCAATGCTTTCTTTGCAAGACGGCTTTTCCAATGAGGATATTATTGCTTGGGAAGAGCGGCTCAAACGGCTTTTAACTGAAAAAGAAGCAAGAAAACTGGACTATTTTTGCGAATTAAAATTTGACGGCTTGGCGGTTGAGCTTTTGTATCAAAAGGGTGTTTTTGTTTTAGGCGCCACCCGGGGCAATGGCCTTATTGGCGAAGATATCACCCAAAACCTAAAAACCATTGAGGCCATTCCCTTAGAGTTAAATTTTTTAGGAAGGAGCGAAGCTCCTTCCTCTGATATGGTGGTGCGGGGGGAGGTTTTAATTTCTAAAGAGCGTTTTGCCAAGATCAATAAACAACAAACCAGGGCTGGTTTGCCGCCTTACGCTAACCCCAGAAATATTGCCGCTGGCAGTGTACGGCAGTTAGACCCGAAAATAACCAGCCAGCGCCAGCTGGATTTTTACGCTTGGGATTTATTGGCTGATTTTGGCCAAACAACTCACAGCCAAAAACATCAAATTTTGCAAAAACTGGGCTTCAAAACACACTCGGGCGATTTTGCCAAACATTGCTTGTCTTTGGAGGAAGTTTTTAAGTTTAGAGAACACTGGCTGGCTCATAGAGAAAAACTGCCTTTTGAGATAGACGGCTTGGTGGCGCAAGTTAATAGCGTAGAGCTTTTTGAAAAATTAGGCGTGGCGGGCAAGTCGCCCCGAGCCGCTATTGCTTTTAAGTTTCCGCTAAAAGAAGCGCAAACAATTGTTGAAGATATTATTACGCAAGTTGGCCGAACCGGCGCCATTACTCCTTTGGCTTTATTAAAGCCAGTAGCCATCGGGGGCACCATGGTTTCCCGGGCCACCCTGCACAATGAAGATGAAATAAAACGGCTGGGCATTAAAATTAACGACACCGTGATTGTTGGTCGGGCGGGCGATGTTATTCCCGACATTATTAAAGTTTTGCCTGAAATGAGGACTGGCCAAGAAAGGGTTTTTCACCTGCCCAAAGAATGCCCGGTTTGCGGCGTGAAATTGATAAAAAATGCCGAAGATGTTATTTGGCGTTGCCCCAATACCAAGTGTAAGGCGCGCCAACGCCGCTATTTTTATTATTTTGTCAGCCGACCAGCTTTCAACATTGAGGGCTTGGGCCCGCAGATTATTAACCAACTATCAGACAGCGGTTTAATCTCCGACCCGGCTGATTTATTTTCTTTAACTGAAACCGACTTGCTTAATTTAGAAAGGTTTGCCGAAAAATCAGCCAACAATTTGGTTTCGGCCATTCAAAATAAGAAACAGATTTCTTTGCCTCGTTTTATTTACGCTTTAGGAATTAGTAGTGTAGGCGAAAAAACCGCGCAGGACTTGGCCAGTCGTTTTTTGTCTTTGGAAAATTTAGAAAAAGCCAGTTTGGAAGATTTAATTAATGTTGAAAACATCGGACTAAAAACCGGCCAAGCTATTTATTCTTTTTTTCGCCAGAAAGAAAATACAATATTTTTACTTAAGCTTTTTAAGAATGGCGTGAAGGTGGAAAAACTTAGTCAGGCCAAGGGTCAGGCAGGTAAATTGTTTGGCAAGACCTTTGTTTTAACCGGAGTTTTAGAAACAATGGCGCGAGAAATTGCCAAAGAAAAAATCCGCCAGCAGGGCGGCGATGTTTCCGAATCAGTTTCCCAGCAAACCGACTATTTGGTGGTCGGCGGCAACCCGGGCTCTAAATATAACAAAGCCAAAACCCTCGGCGTTAAAATATTAACCGAGCAAGAATTCTTAGCCATGATTTAGTTCAGTATTATGAAAAACACAAAAAACTACAATTTCTGTCCTATAGTTCAAAAAGTGTAGTTTTTTGTTTATGGTAGTTACAGTTGCCAAGTCAAGCGATTTTTTGCTAAAATGCCAACAACGCTAATTTAAGCTATTTTAATTTATGCAAGCTAAACAAATACGAGAAAAATATTTGCAGTTTTTTGCCAACCAGGGGCATAAGGTTTTGCCCTCCGCCCCCCTGATGCCAGAAAATGACCCGACCGTGCTTTTCACTACGGCTGGCATGCATCCATTGGTGCCTTATCTTTTGGGTGAAAAACATCCTATGGGCAGGCGAATTTGCAATAGCCAAAAATGTATCAGAACTAGCGACATTGATGAGGTGGGCGATGCCACCCACCTGACATTTTTTGAAATGTTAGGCAACTGGTCGCTGGGAGATTATTTTAAGAAAGAGGCGATTGAATGGAGCTACGAGTTTTTAACTAAGGACTTAAATATCCCGCTGGAAAAACTGGCTTTTACGGTTTTTGAGGGGGAAGAGGGGATACCAAAAGAAGTTGAGTCATTTGAAATTTGGCAGGGGCTGGGCGTACCCAAAACTCGTATTGCTTATTTAGGTCGAGAAGACAACTGGTGGGGGCCGGCTGGCCAGACCGGGCCGTGCGGCCCGGACACGGAAATGTTTTATTGGACAGGGACAGACCCGGCTCCAGCAATTTTTGACCCAAGTGATAAAAAACTTGCCCTCAATGCTCCGCATAGCGATGCAGGCGGGTGGGTAGAGATTTGGAATGATGTTTTTATGCAATATAACAAAACAGCCCAAGGCAATTTTGTTGAGCTGGCGCAGAAAAATGTTGATACTGGTCTGGGCTTGGAAAGGGTAACAGCGATATTACAGGGGAAGAACAATGTTTACGACACAGAGCTTTTTCAGCCGATTATTGAGAATGTCAAAATCCTAATGACTAATGCCAAATCAAATCCAAATGACAAAATGTCAAATGAGGAGAGAATAAGGGCGGAAAGGATTATCGCTGACCATATCAAAGCGGCTGTGTTTATTTTGGCTGAGGGCTTGGCGCCCTCTAACATCGGCCGGGGTTATATTTTACGCCGTTTAATTCGCCGAACCGTGCGATATGGCAAATTACTGGGCATTGAAAAAAATTTTACGCCAGAAGTCGCTAAAATAGTTGTTGAAATGTATGCGGATGTTTATCCGGAATTAAAACAAAATCAAGATTTTATTTTTAGCGAGCTTAGTAAAGAAGAAGAGAGATTTTTAGATTGTTTAGAGAAGGGCATCAAATTTTTTGAAAAATTGCCTTCAGGCCAAATTTCTGGCAAAGCGGCTTTTGATTTATATCAAAACTATGGTTTTCCATTGGAAATGATTCAAGAGTTGGTTAAGGAACAAAACAGAAGCGTAGATGAAGGCGAATTTCAGAAAGAAATGATCAGGCATCAAGAGCTTTCTCGTACCGCCAGCGCCGGGCAGTTTAAGTCCGGGTTGGCTGATAATTCCGAACAAACCACTAAATATCATACCGCCACTCATTTAATGTTAGCGGCTTTGCGAGAAGTATTGGGAGATAGTGTTCAGCAAAAAGGCAGTAATATTACCGCCGAAAGAATTAGGTTTGATTTTAATCTTGACAGAAAAATGACAGCTGAAGAAATTAAAAAAGTGGAGGACTTGGTTAATGAAAAAATTCAGGCTAACTTGCCAGTAGTTTGCCAAGAAATGGAGGTGGCTCAAGCCAAAGAGCAGGGGGCAGTGGGTGTTTTCGGCCATAAGTATGCTGACCGGGTAAGGGTCTACACCGTAGGTAGCCAAGAAAATGTCTGCTCTAAAGAAATTTGCGCTGGGCCGCATGTAGGGCGCACTGGCTTGCTGGGCGTTTTCAAAATCACTAAAGAAGAGGCCTCCTCGGCCGGCGTGCGGCGTGTTAAAGCTATTTTAGAAAAGGAGTGAACCGAGGTCAGACCTATGTTCACTCCTTTAATTTTTCCACGGCTTCGGAAAGCATTTGGCAGTATAAATTTAGGCCAATGCGGTTGACACTGCCAGCTTGCTCTTTGCCTAAAATATTGCCCGCTCCCCTTATTTCCAAATCGGCCATAGCTACCCTATAACCGCTGCCTAATTCCTCGGCTTGTTGGAGGGCTTGTAGCCGTTTTTTAGCTAAGCCCTTGAGACCGCGCTTGGGATATAAAAAATAAGCAAATGATTGTTCTGATGAGCGGCCAACCCGGCCTCGCAATTGATAGGCCTGGGATAGGCCCAATCTAGTGGCGTCGTCCACGATAAAAGTGTTGGCATTGGCAATATCTAAACCATTCTCAATAATAGTGGTGGAAAGTAAAAGGTTTGTTTTGCCTTTTTGAAAATCGTCCATGATGCTGATAATTTCTTGGTCAGGTAGTTTGGCGTGCAAAATCGCGATCTGGGCTTTGGTTTTCAGGTCAACGAGATATTGCTTAACAGTCCCGATGTTTTCCACTCGGTTGTGCAAGAAATAAATCTGGCCGCCCCGCGATAGTTCTTGTTCAATGGCTTTTTGCGCGGTTTCTTTTTTGAAAGGCGCCACAATTGTTTTGATGGCTTTGCGGCCAGCCGGCGGGGTTTGAATAAAGCTGATTTCTTTCAGCGATGACAAGGCCATATACAAAGTGCGGGGGATGGGCGTGGCTGAAAGATATAAAACATCTAAGGCCGGGTGGCTTTGGCGCAATTTTTCTTTTTGCTTAACGCCGAATTTTTGCTCGTCATCAATAATTAAAAGCCCCAAATTTTTGAACTGCAAATTTTTAGCCAAAAGACAATGCGTGCCAATCACAATGTCAATCTCACCGGCTTTTAAGCCAGCTATTATCTTTCGTTGTTGGCTGGCTGGTTGCAATCTAGACAATAAGGCAATGTTGAGCGGCAGGTTTTTAAGGCGATTTTTAAAAGTGATGAAATGCTGGGAGGCCAAAATGGCGGTGGGGCAAATCAAAGCCGCTTGGCGGTTATTTTCAGCCACCTTAACTGCCGCTCTTAAAGCGATTTCTGTTTTGCCAAAGCCCACATCTCCGCAAACCACCCTATCCATGGGGGCTGGCTTGGCCAAGTCAGCGGCGATTTCTCCGAGAACTTGTTTTTGATCAATGGTTAGCTCATACGGGAAATTTTCTTCCAGAGTTTGTGTAAATTCGTCTCTGGGGTAAGTTGGCCGCTGGCTGGCAGCTTTTTCAGCAAACATAGCCAAAAGCTCCCGGGCTAATTTTTCGGCTTTTTCTTTAATTTTTCGTTTGGTTTTTTGCCACAAAACCCCGCCCAATCTTGATAATTTTGGTTCGCTAAAACCAATATAGCGCGACAGCTTTCTTTCCAAGCCCACTGGCACATAAAGTTTGTCGTCTTGCGCATATTCTAAGACATAATATTGTTTTTCTTGTTTGGAAATTTCGTCATTGGGATTTGATTGAAAATTGAAAATTGAAAATTGAAAATTCCCAATTCCCCGGAATTGGGCTATGCCATGGTCTAAATGCACTAAATAGTCGCCGGGTTTTAGATTTTTGATATCGCTGAAGGTTTTTTGCGATTTTAGTTTTTTATGAAGCAATTTTTTAGCGATTTCTTCGTTGGCCACTCGTAGGGGCAGTTGTTCAATTTTTTCCAAAAAATTGCCCAAAAAATCCAAGCGAAATGCGGCGGGCGAGTTGATAGGAAAAATGTCAATCACTCCGCCGATTTGCGAAAATTCGCCCGGCTCGCTTGTCTTAAAAACTTTTTCATAGCCCAGCTCGTCAATCTTTCTTAACACTTCAGATAGAGAAACTTTTTGGTTTTGTTCTAAAAACAAAGTGTTGTTTTGCCAAAACCCTTGCGTTTTAATGGAGCGGGCAATTTGAAGGGAATTTTCAATAAACCAAACAAACTCCTTTTCCAAAAAGTAGGGGATAATAGCCACCATCAAAACACTGTTTGTTGATATTTTCTCCATTAGATTTATTTCAATTTTTTGTGTTCAATCTTCATACTGATTTTATATTATTGGAAGTGTTGTTTTTTGTCAAAATAAGCATCTCTTAATTCTTGCGATCGCACAAATTATGAGATAGAATAATAGAATAATAAAGAAGAAATAAATTAAAATTTATGGCAAGAAAATTTTCTCAAATTTCAGTGGAAATCATTGAAACATTAGCGCTTGTTGGAATATTTGCCATAGCGGCTCAATCGCCTAATTTTTGGATACAACTAAGCCGTAATTTACAACGGAAGAATAAGTATCTTAGAGACAATTGCAGTCAGGCCGATCTTGGCAGAATGCTTAGTTATTTGAAGAGAACTCAAATGGTGGTCTTGAAAGAAAAAGATGGAAAATTTACAGTGGAGCTTAGTGAAAAAGGCAAAAAGAAAATCCAACAGATTACCATTGACGACTTAAAAAGTAAAAAGCCAAAAGATTGGGATGGTCTTTGGCGAGTAGTGATTTTTGATATTCCCGAGCGGCAGAAATACGGCCGGGCGGCTTTGCGGGGGAAGATCAAAGATTTAGGATTTTATCAATTGCAAAAAAGCGTTTGGGTGTTTCCTTATGACTGCGAAAAAGAGATTGAATTGTTGGCAAATTTTTTTGAAATTTATAATTTTGTGAATTTTATTGAGGCCAAAAGAATAAATGATGATGAGAAATTAAAAAAATATTTTGGCGTGGGTGTTTTTTGATGTTGCGCTTAATTTGTGCGATCGCGCAAATTATGAGATAGAGGATTTGGTGGGTTGTATTGTGTAAGTGTTTTTACATAGGGACTTGAAAAATTGGCAGAGAGAGAGTAGTTTAGAAGTTAGAGGAGGTGATTAAAATGAAGCTAAATTTGAGAGAGGGTGTCACCTTTGTGGTGACACCACGCTATGTGGAAATTAAAAAGAATGGGGAAAGAGTTTTCTTCTACTCTGTTCCCCAAGATCTGTCAAAAAAGGCGGTAGAGACAGATATTAATATGTATTTGTCCGCCAAGGGGCTCACAGCCCGAGAGTCTACATTGCGTCAATATGAGTAATGTAGGCGCAAGCCCTGTGTTGACTATTGTGTTGACATAGGGCTTTGAAGTAGAGTTTTGATTGTTTGGACGGCTTGGCCGAGGATTTCGGCTAATTTTTGTTCGTCGTTTTTGGCGAATTTTTTTAGCACAAAGCTTTCGGCCTTGAGGTCGGAGTCGCCTTGTGGTTTATCAGGCGGCCGAATACCCATTCGTACGCGGGTAAAGTTTTGGGTTTTGAGATGGTCAATAATTGATTGCACACCGTGATGTCCGCCCGCTCCGCTGTTTTGCGAAATTTTAACTTCGCCCCAGGGCAAGTCAAAGTCGTCGTGAACAATAATCAGCGAATTTTCCGTAAAACCGTTTTCTTTGGTTAAAAACTTGACGGCCTCGCCCGAGCTGTTCATATAGGTTTGCGGTTTGGCTAAAAAAATCTCTTGGCCATTGATCTGGCCATTAGTAATTTCCGCCTTAGTTTTTTTGTTTGGCTTAAACTTAGGAAAATTGTTTTC
>PFAV01000014.1:7553-11007 GCA_002773545.1 bacterium (Candidatus Gribaldobacteria) CG10_big_fil_rev_8_21_14_0_10_41_12
CGTCCAACGCCATAAAGCCAATATTATGGCGAGTTTTTTTATACTTAAACCCTGGGTTGCCAAGTCCAACAATAAGAAACATAAATTTACTAATTTTCAATTATCAATTTTCAATCAATTTTCAATATCAAATGATTTAATTTTCAAATAAGCTGCCAGCTTTCTACCTTTTTTGAAAATTTAATCATTAAATAATTTAGTATTGTTTGAAAATTGAAAATTCGTAAATTGAAAATTATCCCAGCATAGCATTTTCTTGCGATTATTGGGAGTATCTGCTAAAATATGCTATACTTACTAAATTTTATTATATCTCATGTCAATTAAAGCGTTTTTCTTTTTAATTTTGGAGTTTTTGCAGATAATAGCTATCGCGGCCATTGTGGTGGTGCCGATTCGCTATTTTGTTTTTCAGCCATTTTTGGTTAAGGGCGCTTCCATGGAGCCCAATTTTCACGACGGCGATTATTTGATTATTGACGAACTTTCCTATCGCTTAAGAAATCCGGAAAGGGGAGAGGTGGTGGTATTTCACTATCCTTTTGACCCATCGCAGAGGTTTATTAAAAGAGTAATCGGCTTGCCCGGCGAAACCGTGGCTATTAAAAATGGCCAGGTGGATATTACCACCGAGGACGGCGCAACCGTGGTTTTACCCGAGCCCTATGTGCAAGGTGTTTTTACCATAGCGGGCAATGCCGCTGGCGGGAATAGTACAACCTTGAAAAGCGACGAGTATTTTGTGCTGGGCGACAATCGGGCGCATTCGTTTGATTCTAGAGAGTGGGGCCTGGTCAACCGCAAATTTATTATTGGCCGCACTGTTTTACGGGCTTGGCCTTTAATGTATTGGACCACTTATTTTTCAGAAATTAATTACAGCCCGCAACTTAATGTTAATTAAAATTTTATGTCATTAAAATTCCAAACAGTTACTGGCATGAAAGACCTTTTTGAGGCCGAGTTGGCTTATTTTGCCAAAATAGAAAAAATTTGCCAAAACATGGCTGATTTTTATGGCTTTCAAAAAATTCAAACGCCCATTTTAGAGCAAACCGAATTATTTGAAAAAGGCACTGGCCTAACCACTGATATTGTGGAAAAAGAAATGTATAGCTTGCGCACCAAGGGCGGCGATGGCTTAACCTTACGGCCTGAATGGACTCCAGCTATTGCCCGAGCCTATTTACAGCACGGTTTGTCGGCCTGGCCCAAGCCAGTCAAGCTCTGGTATTTGGGGCCGTGTTTTCGCCACGAACGGCCGCAAGCCGGACGGTTAAGGCAATTTCATCAGTTTGGTTTTGAGTTTTTGGGGGTGCAAGATCCGATGATTGACGCTTTGACCATTCAAATTTTCTATAACATCTTAAAGGGTTTGGGCTTTCGTAATTTAGTGGTTGACTTAAATTCTATTGGTTGCGGGCAATGCCGGCCTTATTTCAAGAAAATGCTTAATAATTATTTGCGATCGCGTCAGAACTCTTTGTGCGCTGATTGCCGAGTGCGTCTTAAAAAAAATCCTTTGCGGGTTTTGGATTGCAAAGAAGAAAAATGCGAGCCCATTAAAAAAGGAGCGCCCCAGATGATAGATCATTTATGCAAGGAATGCCACGACCATTTTAAGCCGCTTTTGGAATATCTGGACGAGCTTAATTTGTCTTACAACCTTAATCCCTATTTAGTGCGGGGTTTAGATTATTACACCAAAACCGTCTTTGAAATTCGCGAGGATAGCCCCGAGGGCGCCGCTCAAGGCGCTTTGGCTGGCGGGGGGCGGTATGATGGCTTAGTGAAACTGTTAGGCGGCAAAGACACGCCAGCTTGCGGCGCGGCCGCGGGCGTGGAACGGATTATCAATTTATTAAAGGGCGATAAAACATTTTCTCCCAAAAGCCCGGAAGATAGTGAAAAATTAGCAAAAGTTTTCTTGGCGCAAGTGGGCGACTTGGCCAAACGCAAGGCCTTAAAATTATTAGAGGAGTTGCGATTGGCCAAAATAAAGGTGGGGGAAGGTCTGCACAAAGATTCATTGAGTAACCAGATGCGCTTGGCCGACAAAATGCAAGCTAAATTCGTTTTGATTTTAGGCCAAAAAGAGGCCTTGGATGATGAGATTATTATCAGGGAAATGAAAGGCGGCAGCCAAAAAAATGTGCCAATGAGCAAGGTAGTGCAAGAAATTAAGAGAAAATTAACCTAATTTCTAATTTCTAACTAAGCACCAATGCCTAATGACTAATGACCAAAAAGATTCAGAACGCTGAAGTTTGGTCATTGGGATTTGTTCATTGGACATTATTTAGAAATTAGTAATTAGAGCAATTAGAAATTTTTTATGGGTTGTCTTTTCTGTAAAATTGTTGAAAAAAGACTACCAGCGGAGATTGTTTTTGAAGACGAATTTTTTTTAGTTTTCAAAGATATTCATCCCCGAGCGCCAATACACTACTTGATTATTCCTAAAGATCATATAGAATCAATTGCGTCAGATAATTCCGAGGAAATAGTCAAGGACTTAATCAAGGTAGCTAAAAAAATTGTGGTTGGACAAGGAATAGATGGCTATAAACTGGTGTTTAATGTGGGCGAGAAGCAAAATGTGCCCCACATGCATATGCATTTTTTAGCCGGCGGAAGCTCTGAATAATAATTAATAATTGATGTTGTATGCCATTAAAAGTTCAAAAACAAGGCAAGGAATCATCGCAAAGCGTGATTCGCCGATTTACTCAAAAAATAAGAAAAAGCGGTATTTTACTGCAGGCCAGAAAAAAGCAGTTCAAGAAACGGCCCAAAAGCAAGCCCTTGCTTAAGGCCTCGGCTTTGCGAAGAGACGCCAAAAAGCGCGAGTTTGTAGAGGCGCGTAAAATGGGCAAGCCCACCACCAACGAACGGCGCTAATTTGGTTTTTCGTTTTATAAAAAAAGAACAAGAGGAGGAGTTTCAACTTTCTCTTGTTTTTGTTATCTTCATCTTAAAGATGAAAGATAGCGTGGAATTGCAAGGGCGGCTAGAGCCGCCAATATAATTAAAGAAAAAATAATTCCCGCAATTTCTTTTTTCATTCTTCTTGTTCACCTCCTTCAATGAGTTATTGAGAGTTCATCTCTCTAAAAGATCAAGGCACTTTCTTTTTAGCATAAAGCGAGACAAAAGCAACCCCTGCATTGGAAATTTTTTGGGTTTTCCCCAAGTTGCCCCGTTAGAGGCCTTGGCATAAATAGCGCGTGAAGTAAGCAGAAACAGCGTTATTGATAGTTAATTTTGGTAATTTTTTATGGCCTCTAACGGGGTTGCTTTGATTTTCTATTTTTGATACTATAAAGAAATCTTATGGTGGCGGTAAATAATTTAAGCGGCTTAACAGTTGATAAAGCATTGATCAAAAAAATAGCCGAGGTTGTTTTGAAAAGTGAGAAAAAAATTAGCCAAGATATTTCTATTGTTTTAGTTG
>PFAV01000022.1:0-6490 GCA_002773545.1 bacterium (Candidatus Gribaldobacteria) CG10_big_fil_rev_8_21_14_0_10_41_12
GGTCAAGCGACTCAAAAAAAGATACTCCGATAGGAGTATCTTTTTTTCTTAATTACTTAATAACTTAATGACTTAGTGACTCAGTGACTTAATCTACTCTCGCACATAAGGCAACAAAGCCAAGTAGCGAGCTCGTTTGATGGCTTCGCCAAGCCGTCTTTGGTGTTGGGCGCAAAGACCGGTTCGTTTTTGAGGACGGATTTTAGCTGATACAGCTGTAAATTTTCTTAAACTGGCTGTATCCTTAAAATCAATTTCGCCCTTAACTCCTTTTTGACAAAAATAACAATGAGGCATATTAGAAATCGTTAATGAATGATCCGCCTCAGGCGGAGAGTGAATTTACGAGTTCTTATACCCTGTGAAGTAAAATTTGAGTACAAATTTTAATTTTAAGTTTTTAGCAAAAAATTTAAAATTACTTCACAGGGTAAAATTCCGCTTGCCAATCGCGCTTCGCCTCATTCAGTAGAATGACCTACTGGGTGCGGCTCGCGCTCTTGGAGCGTCATTTTAAAATGGGATGTTGGCTACATCAATTTCGCCGGTGTCTTTTTTAATAAATCCGCCGAATGTTTCGGACTCTTCAATAACTGGAATTTCTTCTTCTTTAACCGCTGGCATGGCTCGTTTGGCAGAAGCAGGGCTGGCGCTTCTGTTGGCTGGCGCTTCATAGGGCTGGTCAGCATAATTGCCCGAACCCCCTGAACCGCTGGGCTTGGGGCCTAACTGCAAGCGTTCGGTTATAATTTCTGTGCGGTAATGCTTTACTCCGGCCTGGTCTTGCCAATTGTGGGTGCGCAATCTGCCTTCAATCAAAACTGACGAACCCTTTTTCAGGTATTGAGAGATAATTTCCGCTGATTTGCCGAAGGCCACTACATTGTGGTATTCAACTTCTTGCTGTTTTTGCTTGTTTTGGTCTAAGTAAATTCTATTGGTGGCAATACTGAAATTAACCACCGCCTGACCCGAAGGCAAGGCCTTTTTTTCCGGGTCGCGTGTTAGGTTGCCCAAAACAAAAACTTTGTTTAAGTTCATAAATTATTGAGTTAGTTTTCAGTTAAAGGCGCGTTTAAGATTTCGTCTAAATCGTCGCCGATTTGTTTTAAGTCGGTTTCTTGCTCTTGGTCTTTGTCGGTATCCGCTTTTTTACTTTTAGAGATTTTAGCCGCTTTTTTTATTTTTTCTGGCTTTACTTCTGGCTCGGCTATTGGTTCTGGGACGGTTATGGAGGGCTCGCTGATTTTTTCATTGACTATTAAGGCGGGCGCTTCAGGCAGGCGCTTTCTATTGGTTAGCAAAAACCGCAGAACTTTTCCTTCTTTTTCTAAATTGTTTTTGATTTCTCCGAGTTTGTCTGGTTCGGTTTCAAAAATAATATTGGCCAAAAAAGCAGTGGTTTGTTTTTTGATAGCGTAACTCAAGCCAATCATTCTTGGGGTTTCTGTTTTAATGATTTTACTGTCCGCTAATCCAGCTGAAATTTGCTGGGCGAGTTGTTGAGCCTCATTTTCATTGAGCTCCGGGGAAAGCAGATAAGTTAAGTCGTAAATCTTGGGCATATAGGTTCATTTTACTGATAATAGTTGAAAAGTCAACGGCTTTGGTCTAAAATAGTTAAACATTATGACCAATGATTTAATTGAGTCGTTTTCTGGCATTAGGGGGGTTTACGGGCAAGGCATTACCACTGAATTGGTTGAGCGATATGTTTTTTGTTATTGCCAGCTGTTTAAGAATAAATTAAAAGCCGTGGTGGTGGCTGGGGATACCCGGCCATCTACCAGCGCTCTTAAAAAAGCCGCGATCGCGGCTTTTGGCGATTGCGGGGTTAAAAAAATTATTGATGTTGGGGTCGTGCCTGTCCAGATTTGCGAGCATGCTATTTTGAAGTTCAAGGCGTCGGGGGGTATTTATATCACCGCCAGCCACAACGAGCCCGAGTTTAATGGTTGGAAGTTCTTAAAGGAAGATGGCGCAATTTTATATGCAGAGCAGGCCGATAAATTAATCAGCTCGGTTCATAGCAAAGATAAGGTTGAATTACCAGCAGCCAAAGAAATGAATCTTGAGGTCATTGATAAGCACCAAGGGGCGGTTCAGGGTTACATTGAATATGTTTTAGAAAAGATTGGTCGGGATTCGCTGGAAAAAATCAAAAAAGCCGGTTTCAGGGTATTAGCTGATCCCAATGGGGGTTCTGCCGTTGAAATTTTGGAAATTTTATTCAATAAATTAGGAGTTAAAGCCAGAATTATTAATGATGAGATTGGGAAATTTTCCCGGCTTGTTGAGCCAAAGGAAGAATCTTTAAAGCCGTTGACCTTAGAACTGGTCAGCGGACAATTTGATTTTGCTTGCGGTTTTGATTGTGATGCTGACCGTATGGAAATCGTGCTTTCGCCAAATTCCGCTTTCGCTTTAAAAATGGGTACGGCTAATGTTTCGGGAAATTATGTTTTGGCCTTGGCTTGCGACGCTATCTTGCAGGGAACAAGCGGCCAAGTAGTGCCCACCAACGATGTTACCTCTTATTTGGTGCGAGATGTTATTAAAAAACACAAGGCATCAGTTTTTGAAGTTGAGGTTGGTGAAATTAATGTAGTTGAAGCAATGGAAAAAAATAACAGCATTATTGGAGGGGAGGGTTCTTGCGCCGGGGTTATTGTTATGCCGGTAAAATGCCGCGATGGCATAATAACCGTTGCCTTGGCTTTGAAATTAATGGCCAGCCGGCAAAAACAATTGGCAGAAATTTTAAATGATTATCCAGAGTATTTTTCCGACAGAACAAAAGTTGCTTGTTCTCCGGAAAAAGCTATAATTATTAGAGAAAAAATAGAGAATCATTTTCAGGAAAAGGGCTGGGCTATTCAAAAAACCGGTGATGAAACCGGTGGGCTTAAGGCCCATTTAGACGAAAATTCTTATGTTTGGTTTCGTCAGTCAAAAACCGAGCCGGGCATGTTTCGCATTTATACGGAATGCGGCGGGAGCCAGGAAAAAGCCAAAAAACTTTTAGAAGAAGGAATAAAATTATTTGATAAAATTAAAGCCAATATAATTTATGATTGAGCGCGATATTGAAGCAATAAAAAAAGTTTACTTGGACGGCGTGGAGAGAAACACCCCGGATGAAGTGAAAAAAACCCCGGTTTTTAATTTAAGCGAAGAGGGCGAAAGCACCTTGATATTAAATCGGCAGTTGGTGGAGAAATGGGGCTTAGAAGAATGGCTGGCTAATTTTAAAAAGGAAGCAACTGTTTCTACGGCTGGCATCAGAGGCATTCAAAATGTTTTATACCCTTGGGATGTTCGTTTTCCCATCAATCAGGTGGGCGTTGCTTTGGCAACCATTGCAAAGGTGCTGGCCCTGAAAGAAAAAGATGGCAATAAAACTTTGCATAAAATAGCCGCCGGCGAAGTCCGTTATAACACCCGGCAATTCGTTGATTTGATTACCAGAATTCAGGCCGGCTTGGGCGTGCGCACGCATTTAGCCCTTGGGAGGAAAACTATGCCGATTTGGCTGGTTTCTTTTTTGATTTTTATGAACGATTATGACGGCGGCGAATATGTAACCGCCAGCCACGCTGTTTCCAGCAAAACAGCTACTAAGGACTTGGATTCTGAAGGCAGTCAGTTTTTGCCAGAATACTCGGTTGCCTCTGTTTCCAAAATAGAGGGAATTATCAAAGAGGCCAAAGAAAATGGCTATGCCATAAAGCTGTCTTCAATAAATGACCCTTTAATTACCGAGGACTTTGATGGTATCGCGGATTATACCGAATACCTGAAAAATGGCGTTGCCACTCCGAAAAGTTTATCTTTAATTAAAGAGCAAACAGACAACGGGCTTAAAATACTTTTTGATTTTGGAGGCGGCAGTATGTTTAACGCGATGTCGCCGATTTTAGAAAATTTAGGTATTTTATCGGTTTTTGATTTTTACCGCGCCAAGGAAGATCCATTTTTTTATGGCATTGGCAAAACATTAAAGCTGAATCCTCAAAACAACCAGGAAGAGTTTTTTGATTTGTCTTGCGACATTTCCTTGCTTGAGGTAGTGAAAACAGCCGGCTTTGAAGAAATTTTAAAAGAAAAACCATTAGGATATGTGGTTATAATGGTTGACCCCGATGGTGATAGGATTGTTCTGGGGCAGGTTGAGCCCAAGGGAAGGGCAGATTTTCTTGATAAGCTGGGCATCGGGTATATCGCCGTTAATGAAGAAAAAATTTTTACGGTTTATCAGCCAACTTTCGGCTTTTTGATGTTGATGGATTTTTATATGAGACAGCTTAAAGAAGCAGGTGTTTTCAATGATTATCCCAGATTAATGATTAAAACAACCTGTTCCTCATTGGCTTGGGACGAGTGGGCTAAATTTAATGGGATAGCGGTGGTTAATACGCCAGTTGGTTTTAAAGAGATTGCCGCCATAATGAAAAAAACAGAAAAGCAGATTAAAGATAATCCCCAAAAAGAGGTCTCCATTAAAGATGCTTTCGGCAAGGAAATTAATTTAGGTGTTCAGCCGCGCCTTATTTTTGGCGGCGAGGAAAACGGTGGCATGATTGTTGGGCCAGAACAATATATAAAAAGCCAGAATGGTAGACTGGCCATTGCTATGCGAGAAAAGAGCGCTGGCGAAGCCGCTGTCTTGGCTACAGCTATGGTGGCTCGTTTCTATAAACAAAAGAAGTTTTTGTCGGATTATTTAAACGAAATTTATGTTAGCAATAATATTTCATTTAAATTTTATTTTCGTGTTGATGATACTTACTACAACGAAAGTGAGCCCAATCCCGAGATTCTCAAGAAGGCCAAACAAGAAGGCGAAATGAAGAGGGATGAAATTTATTCTTTTTATCTTTCTTTGTCTTTGGCTTTCAGGGGAAAAGTCATCACTTTAGAGCAGGCCAGAGATATATTAAAAGATTTATTCGGCGAGATGAATTTCGACGGGTTAAAAGATATTATTTTTGTTACTGATGGCGTTTATTTTGATTTTGAAGATATGTTCGTTGAGGTTCGCAAGTCAGGAACAGATGCTAAAATGAGATTCTTTTTTTGCGGTCAAGATCAGCAGAAATGTCAGCTTTTTAGCAAAGAATTAGCCAAGTATAAGGGAGGGATACCCGAGCTTTTTGGCCGGTATATTTCTAAAGATTTTCGCGAGCAGGCCCAGAATTTAGCCGATAAAATTTATAGCGATTATTTCCGCCAAGGCCTCTAATTGAATTGAACCGTATAAAAAAGTTAGGACGGCCTTGCTTTTTTAGAAGGTCGTCCTTTTATTCTTCCAGATAATCTCTGAGCTCGGCGAGTTTTTTTGCCCTTGCTGGATGTTTCAATCTCTTGATGGCTTGCGTCTCAAGCTGGCGGACTCTTTCTCGGCTGATTCCGCCGAACATTTGAGCTATTTGTTCAAGGGTTTGAGGGTCATTGTTATCCCAGCCAAAGCGTAGTTTGAGGATATCGGATTCTCTCTTTGGGAGTTCGTCCAGAATTTGATTAAGCTTCTCCCGTAAGTCATTTGAGGACGCTTCTGTTTCGGGTGATGGGCCTGAATCTTCAGTAATATCGCCCAGCGTCCTATTCTTTCCTTCTCTATTAGATATAAAACTATCTAAAGAGTTAGGGTTCCGTAGTTTTCCCGCCTGAAGAATTTTCTGGACTTGATCTTGCGAGTACTCTTTTTTGAGCAAATTGAATACGGTAATTTCCTCATTTTCTTCGCCCAAGTCCCTTGCCTCCCTCACATTCTTAATTTCTGTTCTGATGTGAGCAGGAAACCGAATAGTTTCGGCTTTGTTCTCAATCGCCCTAAGTATCGCTTGCTTTATCCACCGATGGGCGTAAGTGGAAAATTTGCAACCCTTGGAAGGGTCAAATTTTCGCACGGCTGTTATCAGGCCGATACTCCCTTCCTGAATAAGATCAAGAAAGTCCATTATTCCACGGTATTTTTTGGCGATTTTGACAACTAACCGCAGATTAGCGCAGACCATTTTTTGGCGCAGTTGCAGGAGCCTTTCTTCTTCTGGCTCGGAGAGTTGGGATAAGATAGTTTGCAATTCCGCAATCTCTAAAGTCAGCGCCCTTTCTTCCTTTTTTGTCAAAAGAGGAAATTTGTCGATTGCCTGAAGGTAAAAGGCGATAGACGGGTCAAGGTAGTATAAAGAATTAAAAGAATTATAAGTAGAATCGTCTAAAGGTAAAGGGCTCTCCTCGGATTCTTCCATGCCCTCATCTTCCGATTCTTCTTCCAACTCTTCCCTTTCAATTTCTACAGTCATTTTATCCCACCTCCTTTTTATGGATTTAATGACTTTTGGAAGAATATAATAATGTTCTAATTTCAAATTATCATAAATTGAGATGGTTGTAAAACTATTTCGTAGCGAAATTTTAGATTTTCGAGCGAGGCGAGGAAGACGAGCAAAATGTTTTGAGGCCGTAGCCCAGCTACGGCGAAAAGCAT
>PFAV01000022.1:6508-7817 GCA_002773545.1 bacterium (Candidatus Gribaldobacteria) CG10_big_fil_rev_8_21_14_0_10_41_12
CTGACGATGACGCAGCCGAAAAGATAAAATTGTAGCAGGAATAGTTTTGCAACCATCTCATTATCATAAACAAAAAGCTCTGTCCATTAAGACAGAGCTCCGTATGAGGTCAGACCTCATACAATTAAACTATAAGCCCATGGCCAAGCGAACTTTTTCCATTGTTTCTTGAGCAATTTTTTCGGCTCGCGAGGCGCCGTTAGCTAAAATTTTATCAATAATTGCCGGATTTTTTTCAAACTCGGATTTTTTGTTTCTGAATGGCTCTAAGTTTTCTATCAAAAGTTCGGCTAATTTTTGTTTGAATGTTTGATAGTTTTGGCCGGTAAATTCGTTTTCCAAGTCCTTGATGGTTTTGTTTGACAGCAAGCTATGAATCGTTAGCAGGTTTGATATGCCCGGCTTTTCATTGGGGTTGTATTTTATTTCTTGGCCGCTGTCCGTGGTGGCTGAAGCGATTTTCTTTTTAATCTGTTCGGGGGTATCAAAGAGCCCGATACATGTTTCCGGCTTGTCGCTCTTGGACATTTTTTTAGTCGGCTCGGTTAAAGACATAATCTTTGCGCCGATTTTCATTATGCGCGCTTGAGGCAGGGTAAAGGTGTCGCCGAACCGAGCGTTGAACCGCCGGGCAATTTCTCGAGCCAGCTCCACATGTTGTTTTTGGTCCTGTCCCACCGGTACAACCTCGGTTTGATAAAGCAAAATGTCAGCGGCCATTAAAACAGGGTAATTCAAAAGCCCGGCACAGACATTTTTAATATGCTTGGCTGATTTTTCTTTGAACTGGGTCATTCTTTGCAAGTCGCCGATAGGCGTGATGGTGTTTAATAGCCAAGCCAGTTCAGTATGTTCTTTAACAGCCGACTGCGTAAAGATGATATTTTTTTTCGGCGAAAGTCCAGCTGTTAAATAGATAGCGGCCACCTCTTTTATTTTCTGTTGTAATATTTTTGGGTCGTAGGGCACGGTGATGGCGTGCCAGTCAACAATACAAAAAATACAGTCATTCTTTGATTGCAAGTCAAGCCATTGCTTGATAACCGCCAAATAATTGCCAAGATGAATTTCGCCCGAGGGCTGAATGCCTGAAAATATTTTCATAGATTGATATAAAATTATTTTGTTTTTTCTTCTGCAGTGTCAAATCTATTTTTCATTGTTTCTAAGTCGGGCAGGCCCCAAAGTACGGCTCGCCGGTTTATTATATACGGAGATGGTTGCAAAACTATTCCTGCTGCAATTTTATCTTTTCGGCTGCGTCATCGTCAGACTTCGCAAAATGCTTTTCGCCGTAGCTGGGCTACGG
>PFAV01000022.1:7869-8413 GCA_002773545.1 bacterium (Candidatus Gribaldobacteria) CG10_big_fil_rev_8_21_14_0_10_41_12
ATATTTTTGAAGATTTTTTAATCTATTGCGATTCCCAAAAAATAAACCATTAAATAGATTACAAAGAGGCGACTGAGTTTCTTGTTTTTTTCCATTTATATATTTTGAAAAATCAAAGCTGTGGTCCAGGCAGAGCTTAAAATTAGTTCTCTCCATTTTTTGCGAAAAGTAAGCTTTAATTTGTTTTATTATAGCATTTGATGTTATGCTTTTGTCTCCATTTTCATTTTTATCGTTAAAAATTAACGCCCAATCCAGGTCGCTTGCCGGCACCCAATACCCTTTGGCAAAACTTCCCAACACTATCAGCCCAATTAGCTGAGGATATTTTTTTATACAAGCATCAACAATATCGTTGATAGTTAAAAGCAAGTTTTCTTTTTTCTCTTCGTCCCCCCTTTTTTCAAAAGAGGAAAATAGATATTCAAAGTAAGGGTTTTGCAAGGCAGGTTCTTGAGAGGTTGAGATGGTTGCAAAACTATTTCGTAGCGAAATTTTAGATTTTCGAGCGAGGCGAGGAAGACGAGCAAAATGTTTTGAGGCC
>PFAV01000022.1:8435-15152 GCA_002773545.1 bacterium (Candidatus Gribaldobacteria) CG10_big_fil_rev_8_21_14_0_10_41_12
TTATTTTACCAATTAGTTCTATCGCCGCTCGCCGAACAGCCCAGTCTTCGTCTTTCAGCCCTTTTTCAATGGTGTCTTTGGCTTGTTCCAAAGTTAGGTTTTCTATTCGCGCCAGCGCTTCAAATGCGCATTTCATTAATATTTTTTTCAATATTTCGTCTTTTTCTTCGCGTAAAACCTGTCCAATCTGAAAAATATTATGGGAATAGTCAATGATATTTAACTTATCAATCTTATCCTTGATATCCTGGGGCCAGTCCTTAGTTTCCAGGGGTTGCCATTTTTCTGTTTTTTCGTTCGTAGGGATATTTTCTATGCTTTGTTTAATTTTTTCTGGGTTAGGCATATAATAATGAAGTTTTTATACCTCTATTACCACTGGCAACACCATGGGTCTTCTTTCTGTTTTGAAAAACAGGAAGTCGCCGATTTTGTTGCGGATTTCGTCTTTAACGAAAGTGCCGTTGATGGTATTTACGCTGGCCGATTGATTAACGATGTCAATAACTTTTTTTCTGGTTTCGCGCAATAAGTCCTTGGATTCCCGCAGATAAACAAAGCCCCTGGAAATGATATCGGGCGAGCCCTTGGCTTTGCCAGTTTGGCGGTCTATTACCACCACAATAACAAACATCCCGTCTTGCGACAAGTTTTGTCTATCGCGCAGCACTACCTCGCCCACGTCTCCCACGCCCAAGCCATCAACAAAGACATAGCCGGTTTCCGCTTTTTTGTTTGATAGTTTAGCTGTTTTATTGCCAAACTCAATAATTGAGCCGTTGTCTAAAACAAAAATTTTATCTTTATTCACGCCCGCCTCCAAAGCCAGCTTGGCTGTCTCTTTTAAGATATAATGGTTGGCGTAGACGGGTAAAAAGAAGTCCGGCTGGATTTGTTTGATTATTTCTTTGATGCTGTCGGCATTGCAATGGCCGCTGGCGTGCACATCCATAATGTCGCTGTGAATCACATTGTCGCATTTACGATAAAGATTGTCTTTGAGCCGCTGGATAGTTCTCTCGTTGCCGGGGATCACCGAAGAAGAGAAAATAATTGTATCGTTTTTTCTGATTTTGATGAATTTGTGGCTGTCACTTACAATGCGCGATAAAACAGCGTTGCCTTCGCCCTGCGCCCCGGTGCAGATAACAATAATTTTGTCATCAGGATATTTACTAACATCATTAACCGAAATAATTGTTTCTTTGTTGGTCTTAATATAGCCAAGCTCGCGGGCGATTTCCACATTTATTTTCATGCTATAGCCGTCCAAAGCGACTTTTTTGCCGATTTGTTTGGCGTATTCCAAAAGATAGCCGATTCTTTTAATCTGAGAAGCGAAAGTGCCGATAATCACCTTGCCCTTGGCCTCGGAAATTAATTTTTCTAAATTGGCGTACATTTTTTTTTCCGAGACCATTTCAGGGGAAGTGTTAGTGGCGCCCAAGCTTTCTAACATTAGGATTTTGGGCCGGGGCAAATTAGCCAAATGATTATAAGTGAGGGGGTGGCCGCTGGTCGGGTCTTTTTCCATGGTCCAGTCGCCCGGATGAATAATTGTGCCTTGAGGCGTGCCAATAATTACGCCAACCGCGTCCACGATAGAGTGCTCAACATTGAAAAAACCGATACGGAAATTGCCTAAATTAAAACGGTCGTTTACCGAGTTTATTTTAATAATATCCAGCCGCTTGGCCGAGTTTCTTTCAAAGTCCTCCATTCGTTTTTTTATCATAGCGATGGTTAAATCCCTGCCCATAACCGGCGGAAAGCCGAGCTTTGGCAAAAGCAAGGGCACTGCCCCGATATGGTCAAGATGGCCATGAGTAAAAATAACCGCTCTGATATTTTTCTCTTTGCCTTTCAGGTAACTGATACTGGGGATGATATAATCAATGCCCGGCATATCTTCTTCGGGAAACTGTATGCCCATATCTAAAATGACTATGTCTTTTTCGTATTCAAAAACAGTCATATTACGCCCGACCTCTTCCATGCCCCCCAAAGGAATAATCCTTAAATGTGGAGCAGCAGTGGTTTTTCTTGTTGTTCGGGGCTGTTTGGGCCTGGTTAAATTGTTAGTTTCTGTTGGTATTGACATAATTTTTTATTTTGTTATAATTTAGATAAGAATGATTGGGGGGGACAGTGAATCCTATATGTAATAGTATGGGTGCACCTGCCCACTTTACGCCCAATCATTTTTGTTTACACGACAAAAGGAGCCACATCTTCGGCGGTAATGATTTTGTTTGCGCTTGTCTTTTTTCTGAAAACATTGATAGCTACCTCGTGCGCTTTGTTATGTTTGCCGATTAGCTGAAATGAAATATCATCTTGCGTAATTTTTGAATTTGTTTTTTTTCTGATTATTTGAATTAGAAAATCCTTTATAAGAGGCTCTTTGCCGATATATTCCTTATCAATAATGATAGAGCTGATTTTTGGTAAATCGTTTTTTATTAAAAGATAAATTAGAATCGCTAAGGTTTTATATCTAAAAATGTATGGTTTTTTTGCCTCGCGAAACATTTTTTCCACCTTTTGTTTTTCGCGGGCTTCTATCAAAATCGCTTTTTGTTTTGAATTGGCGTAAGCTATAACTGTGTGCTTGCTCGTGTATTCTATTTTACTTGATTGGTCAATGTAAATTTTCATTTAATTTTATATTGTTTAAGTAAAGCATTCAAAGATTTCAAAAGTGGCGTTCGCCAGTCGTCTAATAATTGCGATTTGATAAGTTCAACGAGCTCCCTGTTATCTTTAGATAATTCTTTTTTTATCAAAAGATTGCATTGGTTTAGAATTTCTAAATCAGTATCCGTTGAAAGAACAAATTTTATTTTGTCAGAAGCGCTTACTTTGAACGATTTGGTGATTTTTTGTTTCTTGGCTTGAAGTAATTTTTGGTATACCTTGTCTTTCTTTAATGCATTATTTAGCTTGTCTCCTTCATATCCTAAATTATAATAAAAATCTCCGATAGATTGTAGTAAGGATATTTTTTGATTTTTATTTTGCATTTTCAATTTGAGCAAAGCGATAGTGCCCAGGGTGGGAGTTGAACCCACACGAAGTTGCCTTCATGGCGTCCTGAACGCCACGCGTATGCCAATTCCGCCACCTGGGCTTTTAGCTTAGTTGTTTTTTGAATTTTTCTACAATCTCAACGGGCACAGGGTTTTGGCCGTAGGCCAGAGCTAAATAATAACTTGCCCAGTCGCCCAGCAAAAGGCAATTAAACACTTTTTCCAGCTTGGTCTTGCCTGTAAGTTCAACGAAGTCAACATCCGCCCCGCTTTCTTTTATCAAACTCGCTGTCAATTCCATTCGTTTGATTATTCTTGGGTCATCTTGATTGTCTCTTAAAATTATAAAATAAAAGTTGTTATTAGTTATTAGTTTTTTGTTATTCGTGCTTAGCCCCACCATTTCGTTATGGTTGAGCTCGGGGAAATAATTCCAAAAAGCCATTATTTTAGAATTTTCATTGAATTTTATTTTCCAAATGCGAGCCAGCGATTTATATTGGTTGGCAGCGTAAATTATCGGTATTTTGTCAATTAATTTTTGGGCAAGCGCTTTGCCTTGTTGTTCCAGTTTTTCAGGTTGCAGGGCTTGAGCCATCTCCAACAAATTATTATCTTGACTATTGATAATGCCGCAATTGCTCAAAATTTTCAAAACAGCCGCTACCAAATAGCCCGCGCCAAACCTTGGCTGGAGGCAGTCATTGGGCACAACAGCTACTGGCAATCCGTTTTCTTTGGCCATCTGTTCTAATTTTCCGCCGGTGCAAACAGCAATAGCGTTGTAATTTTTTCCAATCGCTTCCTGATAAGCGGAAATTGTCTCTTCGGTGTTGCCAGAAAATGAAATGCAAATAATTAAGCTTTTTTCGTTGGCGGCTTTGGGCAGGCCGTAGTCGCGGTGCGTGAATAAGGGTAGGTCAAATTTTACACCCAATTCCGGCAGCAAGCTACCCGGTAAAGCCGACCCGCCTAAGCCGCAGACGATGATGTTAGTGAAGGGGCAGCTCAATTTAACACCCTCGGCCGCCTTAAGGCCTTTGGCGAATTGCTGGGGAAAATTTAAGATAACTTGTTTCATATAGGAAAGTATAAAATGCGAACCCTTTGAAAATTTTAAAATTTAATCATTGGGACTTGATTGATAATTGATAATTTTTACTTCCACACTCTTTTTGTTTTCATATACCAATTTTCTATGGCGGAGAATCTTTTGGCCGGCTCAATCATTTTTTCGGTGGCAAAGCCCTTGATGCTTGAGTCAAGAAAGTAGATATAGTTGGGCCGCGCTAAAAAGATGGCCGGCGAATTCGCCAACAAAACATTCTGAAATTGCTGTAATAAGCCCTGCCGCTCGGTGGGGCTTTGGCTTTCGCGGGCTTTTTCCAGAAGACTGTCGGCCTTAGAAGAGCTATAAGAGGCGATGTTAAGCCCCGGGTGGTTTTTTTGGGACGAGTGCCAGAAGGGGAAGGGGTCGGGCACGGCTTGCAAGGCCTCGCCAAAAAGCAATATCTCAAAATCGCGCTTGGCTAAAACATCGGTCTGCAGTTCAGTAAGGGAAGCGTTTTTGATATTTGTTTTTACGCCAATTGATTGCCAATTGCTTTGGATTATGGCGGCGATTTCTGGCAAAGGGAAGCGGTCGCCCGTGGACAAAGTAACTTCTAAAACATTGTTTGATGTTTTGGCGCTAAAACAAATTTTATTGAGCGCGTCGCGAGTGCCTTGTTTAACTTCGCCATTGCCTTGGGTGAGCCCGCTGGGGGCAAGGATTTCGGCGGTGTATTTTTCTTGAAATTTAATCACGGCCGCTTTGGTGTTCTCGCCAAAATAGCCATTGATTTCGCCTTGGGGATAAATATCGGGAAATTTAGCCAAACATTTTTGCAACTCGGTGACATCTTGGCCTTGGTTGCGGAAAGTAAGGTTTTTCTTGAAAATAAATGATTTTTCAGCGGGTAAGGCCTTTTCTCTGAAGCCAGTGGCCGGGTTCAACGCAAAACCGGCTTTCTCTAATAAATCAGCGGCTGATTGAGGATTGTAATTCGGACTGGTTGATGGTTTTTTGAAATTATAAAAATCAGGCAAAATGGGCGATATTTCTTGGCTGGCTTTGTTGTTGAAAATTTGCTGAACAATTTGTTCTTTATTAACGGCTAAAGCCAAGGCATTTTTAACATTGATAGCGGCAAGGTTTTTGTTGCTTTGAGCGCCTTGATTGAAAAATAAAGCAAAATAGCGGGGTATAAGAATATCATAGGCCTTAAAGTTATCAATTTTAGGAGAGCTTTTTAAGTCCAAGAGTGAAAACCCTTGGATTTCCTTTGTCTGAACAGCTTTTAATAAGTCGTCTGAAGTTTTGTAAAGCGCGAATGATATTTTTTGCAGAAAGGGCTTGGCGTTATAAAATTTGTCATTGCGTTTAAGAATAATTTCTTTAACATAACCAGAAGAGCGGTCTTGAATTATTTTTTCAAACTTGAACGGCCCCGAGCCAATCAGGTATTTGGGCGTAGAAAAACTCCAGGGCACATTTTGCGGGGTGATATCTTGGAAAATATGGCGCGGCAAAATTTTTAGGGTGAGGTTTTCTAAAAATCCCCCGTATTTTTTAGGCAGCTTAAAACGCACGCCTTCATTGGGCATTTCTTCAGTTGTGATGCCTAACCACTTGGTGCGCAAGGGGCTTTGGTATTGGGGGTCTTGCAGGAGATTAATGGTAAAAATAACATCGGCCGCCTTGAGCGGTTGGCCATCGTGCCAAAAGATATTTTTTTTCAAATAAACCTCAACGGCGCGTCCGTCGTCTTTAACTTGATATTCTGAAACCATATCCGGCACTACTTCGCCTTGCTCATTATACTTAAAAAGTCCGGAAAAGATTAATTCAACTAAATCACGGTCAATATCGCGGTCCGAAAGATACAGGGGATTGATAAAACGGGGTTGTTGGTCAACCGTACCTTCTTTATAAACGCCGCCCGAAGTGGCTTGAATTTGGGTATGGCTAAGAACAAAATTAACAGTTAAAAAGCTCAAAGCCAAAATTATTCCCAAAGCGAAAACAAAAAAAGCTATTCTTTCTTTGAAAGAGAGTATCTTAAAAAATCGTTTCCATTGCTGGAATTTTAAGTTTTGGAGAAACTTTGACATTGATTGTTACACAGTCAGCAAGAGATTTATAAGAGAAACAATGATGAATAAAGCGCCCAAAACAACACTGGCCCAGAAAATTTTATTTTCTAAGCCCCTTTTTTTAACATAAGTAGCGCCTCCTTCGCTGCCAAAAGCGCTACCCAAAGCCGTGCCTTTTTGTTGGATTAAAATGCAGGCCATTAAAAGAATGGGAACAGCAACCTGCAAGACCATAAGAATAGTTTTCAACATAAATTTTTGTGGTGAGATGGTTGCAAAACTATTCCGTAGCGAAATTTTATATTTTTGAGCGAGGCGGGCAAGACCAAGCAAAAAGGTTTGAGCCATAGCCCAGCTATGGTGAAAAGCTTTTTGCGAAGTCTGACGAAGCCGCAGCCGAAAAGATAAAATTGCAGCAGGAATAATTTTGCAGCCATCTCGGTCAATCGTTAGACCAAATCTTTTTTCTAGCGAAAATTGAAGTAGCCGCCCAAACCAATAAGCCAGTCCAGAAAATCGGCCAAAAGCCAATCATGGTTATTTCCGGAGTAAA
>PFAV01000022.1:15184-15376 GCA_002773545.1 bacterium (Candidatus Gribaldobacteria) CG10_big_fil_rev_8_21_14_0_10_41_12
CTAAAATTAAACCGAATAGGCCTAAGGTAAGCCAGCGCAGAGGGAAAGTCGCTATTTTTAGCAGGGGAGCCAAAATAAGGTTGCATAGCCCCAAAAGCCCGCCAGCTAAAGCTATGGTTTTGATGATTTGATATAAACTGCCTGGTATCTGAATGCCCGGCGCCAATAAAAAAGCCAACGATAGGCCCAGCC
>PFAV01000022.1:15398-18713 GCA_002773545.1 bacterium (Candidatus Gribaldobacteria) CG10_big_fil_rev_8_21_14_0_10_41_12
TCTATAGGACAGAAAGTGTAGTAAATGTTTTATGGCAGAAATGATTTGGAGCGAAGCTTTTTGTGATAAGAAATGGCAAAGCGGTGGGCTTCGTCGCGGATTCGCAGGATTAAGTTGGCTATTTCTGGCGGTAGATTTTTTAACAAAATTGGTTCCTTTTTGCCTTCTATAAATAATTCATTATTTCTTTTCGCCAAGGCCATAACTTTATACTTTGAACTTTTAATTTTTAACTGAAGCGCAACGCCAAGTTGCGCTTTCCCTCCGTCTATCAGTATCGCCTGTGGCACAGGCCATTCCTTGCGCTTTAATCGGCGGCTGATCATTTCTTTGAGCATGGCTGTATCATTGGGCTGGCCTTCTATTTTTATATGAAACTTGCGGTATTCATTTTTGTTGGGCAGACCGTTTTCAAAAACCACCAGACCGCCAGCGGCTTGCTGGCCTTGAATATTGGAAATATCATAACCCTCTATCCTTCCTTGTAAGGAACCGAGTTCCTTCGTTCCCCGAAGGAACTCGATTCCTTCGACTGTGGCTGATTTTAGTATCCGACTATGGGAAAAGACATTTTCTAAAGAGAAAATTTGGTTTTTTATTTTATGGGCTCTTTCATAGTTTTGTTTTTGGCTGGCCAGTCGCATTTCTTTTTTTAAGTTATTTATTACCGAATTTTTTTGTCCTCTTAAAATTTTTATTAAGTTTGTAATATTTTTTTTATAAATTTTTGTAAATTTTTTCACTTGCTCATAATTTGCGCGATCGCGTAAATTGTGAGTAATGGCGCTTATCTCGCAGGGGGCCTGACAAAGATTGAGTTCCTTATACAGACAAGGTTTTTTAGGTAATGTTTTGCAGGTGCGATATGGAAAAACTCGTCTTAAAACGCGCAGAGTTTGTTTTAATGCTTGTCCGTCCACAAACGGACCCACAATAACAGATAACATAGGACGAATAACAAATGACCTTCCCCTGTTATTCGTTATTAGTTTTTTGTTATTCGTGAGCTGTAGTTGGTGGCTAACAAATACTCTCGGGAATTCTTCTTTGGTTATAAAAACATAGTTATGGCTTTTGCCGTCTCGCCAAACTGTGTTGTATTTTGGCTGGCGCTTTTTGATTAGCTTGGCTTCTAACAGCAAGGCCTCAATTTCCGAGCCAGTGATGATAAAGCCGATTTTTGTGGTTTCCGGAATAAAAATGTTGTCCTTGAAGTTCGGTTGCTGAAAATGGTTTTTAACTCGCTCTTTAATATTGATGGCTTTGCCAATATAAAGCAACCCGCCTTCGCTCCTGCGGAGCTTCCGCCGACGCGAAAGCTTTGGCGGACAAGTCGGCGAGGCAAAGAAGGCATAAACGCCTACGCGCATAGGCAGGGCGTGGATTTGGCTGATTGAGACAAACTTGAATTCCATTAGTAAAGATTAACACAAGCCGTCTGAAAAAGGTAGAGAGATAAGGCAGGGCCTTATCTCTGCGAGGAAGTTCATCGCAGGGCGGCATTTGAGCCGCCCGAAGTATAATGTTTTTTCCTTGACGATTGACAGGAGCCCTGCCCATAAGGGCGGGGCGGATGTCATTTTACAAAACTCCCTCCCTCCTCAAAATTGTCAGCCGCTCGCCAGACATTGCTCCAATAGCAACCGTGCCTGCTGGCGCAATAAAGGCGGTCATTGTCGTTGAGCCATGTCTGTTGGAAGGTGGCGTATTTGGCCGGGTCAAGTAAGTCATCAAGTTTAAAATTTTTTACTTGATTGCCTTGCAAATCCGAACAAATCATCAGCGAGAGGTCGCTGTTGACCCGCAGGAGAGGGCAATTAGACAGATGGCCGCAATTCCAGCCGAAGCAATCGTCTCGGCAACAAACCTTGGCCAGCGAAACGATATATTTTTCCGAGCAGGCCAAATGATAGCCATGGCGCTTCATCTCCAATAGAATGGCCATTATTTGCTCAACTTTGGGCCGATGCTCTGGCCGCAAGGCGAATTCTCTGTCGGCTGTGCGATAAAGAAATTTATCCCACTTGCCCCAAATGAGCGGACAGAGGTTCATATACCCGCCCAGCTTGGTTATCCAAGCCAGAATTTTGGGCAACTCGTCCAAGTTTTTGGCGTGGACGACCGTGTTGACGCCTAACAAAGGCACGAGGTCGACCAGCTTGGGGATTAGCTTGATAGCCGCCTTGGTTTTGACCACCGAACAACCGCCAATGGAGTTTGTTAGATTTTCGTCTAAAAAATCCAGGCTGAAAAAGAAGCCGCTATTTTTTTTAAAGACGATTTTTTTGGCAATAGCGAGAATCTTTGGGCCATTCATGGCATTGTCGGTCACCACGAAGCTTATGGTTGATTCATTAAGCGCCACAATTATTTCGTCGATTTCTGGCAGGTCAGTTGGATTACCGCCGAGAAGTTTAATATTGCTAACACCAATTTTTTCAAAAATTTCTATAGCTTGGATTTTTTGTTCCAAATTAGCCTCGTTTTGGGCATGGCTGCCTAACGAACAATATTCAGAGGCCGCGTTTAGGCCGCATTGGTAAGTTAGCACCCATTGCGTTTCGTGAATTCTATTCATTGCTTTCCTCTTTTTCACATAACCAAACTGCTGTTTGGCCATCGTAAGTTTCTTTAAAACATACCTTGACGATTTGGTTGCTGGTAGTTGATTGTTTGAGTCCCACAAAACTGGGAGCGCACATTTCTTTGTTCGCAGAGTGCCATTCAAACCTATCCACCAAAACAGAGAATTTTATTTCTGCTGGCTGGTAAGCAACCAGTATTTCATGAACCACTTCGTTGGTGGCTAAGGTCCAAGCCACATCGTCGCAAACTATCAGGATTTTGCTAGAGATATCCACGGAGCTGTCGGGCGGCTGAGTGATGGCTTGCCCGTCGGCGGCAAACGACAAGTCATCATTGTATATTTTTATGTCCAAGATAACCACCGGCACAGAGGTGTCGGTTTTTTCTTTGATTATTTTGGAAACAATTTGAGCTATAGGCACGCCTCGCGTTTTTACGCCCACCAGCACTATCCGTGCTAAGTCGTTGCTATAGATAGTCAAGATTTTATCAACCATCTTGACTATGGTTTCTCGAATTTCTGTCTCATCCATTAATCGTTTTATTTTTTTGATATTCGGCATTTTTTTCTCCTTGTTTTGAGGTTAGAATATTTTATTGAGAAAAGTCAATCTATGGTATAATAAAAAACTTTATCAATAAAGAGTCTTATCCAATACAAAATGCGCATGAAATGAAATCCCTTTCTAACGCAAAATGAGCCTGAAAGGCCCATTTGCGCGTTAGTGT
>PFAV01000068.1:0-6670 GCA_002773545.1 bacterium (Candidatus Gribaldobacteria) CG10_big_fil_rev_8_21_14_0_10_41_12
AATGCAGAAGAAAAAGAATATGCAAAAAAAATGACCCGTGATCTTTTTGAACAACTTGATAAGGGTTTATTAGATGAAGATAGTTTCTGGTTGAAATTTTCGCAACGTATAAATAAATCAATGCCGGTAAATGTGAAGGAGTTGGCTCGTAAATTATTTAACGAACATTTTGAACTTTACGAAGAGGTTGTAAATATGCTTAAAAATTTAAAAACCAATGGATATGTTACGGCAGTTTTATCGGACACCTTCCCTTATATGGCCGATATTACTCGTGCGCGGAATGGCTATGATTATTTCGATAAAGTTTATTTGTCCTGCGAAGTTGGTTTTGTAAAACCGCAAAAAGAATTTTATGAGTTGGTCGTCAAAGATCTTGTCGTACTTTCGGGCGAGTGCATTTTTATCGATGACAATGAAGATAATCTTTTGCCAGCTAAAAAATTAGGGATGAAAACGGTTTTAGCAATAAAACCAGATCAAATTGTCGAAGATGTTTGGACAATTATAAAATCGGAAAATAAAATTTAGACAGGCGTATTTTAGATGTTTTTGTGTGTTTTATTTTAGGAAATTCGGGTAAAAATGATAAAAGATTTTCAGCGAGCGGGCAAAAAATTTCCTCCCCTGAAACCCCTCCATTTTTTGCCCGCGAGCCGTGGGGTTTTCCTGCCCGCCCCCGCCAGCTGGCGGGGCGGGCAATTGTTTTTCTCACGAATTTTTGATAAAGTAAGTTCGAGCGTAGTTGTAAATATACTCCAAATCAAGCAAAAAGCGGTCGCCCCAAGCAACCGCTTTTTGTTTATTCTTGATGCATATTAAAAAACTACACTTTTTGAACTATAGAGCAAAAAGTGTAGTTTTTGTTTTTAGAAACTTTTCTTAATAGGCCTTAGCAAAAATAACTGTATCGGTTGTTTCCTGGCCGCAAACTATGCACTTGCCTGGCTTGTGATCTTGTTGCAATGGCAAGCATCTGATGGTGGCGGTGGTCTCTGTTTTAACTTTGGCTTCGCACTCGGCATTGCCGCACCAGCCAGCCGTCACAAACCCGCTGTCTTTACCTGATAAAAATGTTTTCATTTCATCATAAGAATCTATTGCTTTGGTCATTTTCTCTCGATACTGTTTAGCCCTTTCATAAAGATTAATTTGCATGCTCTCCAACAGTTCTTTAATCTTTGCAGGCAAATCAGCCAGAGGCGCAATGGCCTTGTCGCCCAAATCTCTTCTGACTATTACCACTTTCTTGTTGGCTATTTCAGCCGGCCCGATTTCAATCCGCAAGGGAATGCCTTTTCTTTCCCACTCGTAAAATTTAGGCCCGGGCCGCCCCTCTCTCTCGTCAACATAAACCACGCAACCCGCTTGCGAGCTTATTTGAGCGGCCGCTTGCTTGGCTTGTTCAATCACCCCAACCATCTCGCTATCTTTATTCCAAATGGGCACAACCACTACTGCTATCGGGGCGATTTTGGGCGGCAAAATTAACCCTTTATCATCGCTGTGCACCATAATCAAAGCGCCAATGGCTCTGGTGCTGATGCCCCAGCTGGTTTGCCAAACATACTGCGGCTGGCCATTTTTGTCGGTAAACTTAACATCAAAGGGCTTGGCAAAATTTTGCCCGAGCATATGAGATGTGCCTACCTGCAAGGCCTTGCCGTCTTGCATCATAGCTTCCACGCAAGTGGTATAAACAGCTCCAGCGAATTTTTCACTTTCTGACTTTATGCCCTTAATAACTGGAATGGCTAAATACTTTTCAAAAAACTCTTGATAAACTTCTATCATTTGCAAAGTTGTTGCGTCGGCCTCCTCTTTGGCGGCGTGGGCAGTGTGGCCTTCTTGCCATAAAAATTCTGTGGTTCGCAAAAATGGCCGCGTCCTCATTTCCCACCTCACCACATTGGCCCATTGATTTAACAATAAAGGCAAGTCGCGAAAAGAATGCACCCATTTAGCATACATACTATAAATTATGGTCTCTGATGTTGGCCTGATAATCAACGGCTCATCCAACAAGCCAGCTGGCTCTAACTTTTTTTTGTCGTCCAAGGCCAGCCGATGATGCGTCACTACCGCGCATTCTTTAGCAAACCCCTCAACATGCTCGGCCTCTTTTTCAAAAAAGCTTTTCGGAATAAGCAAAGGAAAGTAAGCGTTTCTAACTCCTTTGGCCTTAAACGAACTATCCAAAATCTTCTGCATATTTTCCCAGATAGCGTAGCCGTTCGGCCTAATCACCATACACCCCCGCACCGGCGAATTATCAGCCAGCTCCCCGGCCGCGATTACATCAAGATACCATTGAGAATAATCCACAGCTCTGGGAGTAATAGCATAATCACTTTCTTGTTCTTGTATTTTTTTATCCATATTTTTATAATTTCATTCATTAAGTTGATAATAAGACAACCACCGCCTAAAATCAATCTCGGCGTTCCAGGCCGGCTAGAATGCCCAGGCCGATGTAAAAGGCCACCAGGGTGTTGCCCCCGTAGCTCACCATGGGCAAGGGTATGCCCACCACCGGCAAAAGCCCCAAGCACATGCCGATATTGACAGCGCTTTGGGTAAAAAATAAAAAGGCCAGCCCGCCCGCGAACAAACAGCTAAAATTGCCGCTGGCGAAAAAAGCGGCCTGCAGAATTCGCCAGAAAAGAAAAAACAGCAAAGCAAAAAGAAACAGAGTGCCTAAAAACCCGGTTTCCTCGGCCCAGGCGGAAAAGATAAAATCGGTCTTGGGCTCGGTTAAAAAGCCATACTGGGTTTGCGGGCCGCGACCCAAGCCCTTGCCCAAAAATCCGGCCGAGCCAATGGCAATTCTTGATTGGTTGATGCTCCAAGAAATACCTTTTTGGTCGATTCGCGGATTGAGAAAGCTCAAAATCCTTTGCTTTTGATAATCATGCAAAAAGAACTGCCAGCCAAGAACTGCCAAAACCACAAACACCAGCAAAACCGCCATAAATCGTTTTAAGGGCAAGCCGGAAAAAAATATCGCCCCCAGCCAAACAGCCACAAAACAAATTGATGAGCCCAAATCCGGCTGCAAAAAAACCAAGGCAAAAGGCGCTATCATATAAAGCGACGAAACCAGCAAAAACCGCCAGCTGCGCAGTTCGGTGTGGCGAGTAGAAAAGAACTTGGCCAAAATAATAATCAGCGACAAAGCGGCTAAGGGTTCAGGATCAAAAGCCACCGGGCCTAATTTATACCAGCCGTGAATGCCTCTGGTTAAAGGAGCCGCAAACAACAACCCGGCTATTAACAATAAAAACAACAGATAAAATCCAAAAACCAAAAAAGAATTGGTTTTTAGAAAACGCAAATCCAGGCGCGACAAAACAAAAAAACAAACCAAGGCCAAAGCGAAATAAATCAATTGCTTTTTGAAATCAAAAAAACTGCCCCGTGAAATAGAGGCGCTGTAAATTGAAGTAAGGCCGATGCCTGTTAAAAAAATGGCCGGCAAAAGCAACGACCAATTGTAATGCTTAAAAATTTTCATACTCACAGCCAAAACCAAAATCATTGCTTTGTATCACGAAATGTCACGAAATATGTCATTTTGAGCGATAGCGAAAAATCTCGGTCATTGATTTAGTTGAGATTCTTCGGTCGCTCCGCTCCCTCAGAATGACAGTGTTTTAACCGCTTAATCGTTGTTTAAGTATCTCCGCCAATTCTTTGGGCGTGTGGTCGGTTTTTAAAATAAACTTTTCCGCTTTAAGCGCTAAGCATTTTTTCTTCAATTTCGGGTCAGAATAATTAGTGGAAATAAAGCAAGGAATGTCTCGGGTCTCGGGATATTTTTTGGCTTCCTCCAAAATTTCAAAGCCATTCATATCCGGCAAGATTAAATCAATCAATATCAAATCGGGCTTTTCAGCGCCTTGACGAATAGCCGCCAGCCGCTCTTTGGCTTGGACGCCATACTTAAATGTTTCCACCACAAAACCAGCCTTGCTTAAAACCACATTATAAATTTCAACCAACTGCGGCTCGTCTTCAATTAGTAAAATTTTTTGCGCCATATTTAGCCATATTTAATTTTTAACACTCCGACCTTTTATTTTACTTTCAACAATCATTTTTTGGCGATCAGCTCCACATAAAACGCGCTACCCTGGCCAGCGCCCAACGATTCAGCCCAAATTTTGCCCTTGTGCGCTTTAATAATGCTAGCCACGATAAACAGCTAAATCCAAAGCTATTTATTTTATAGTTGCCAAGGATAAATAAAGTTTAGCTCTTTTATCTTTTGCTTATCTACAAAGCCAAAACCCACTAAATGGGTTTTGGCTTTTGGATAGAGCTTTTTAAATTTATTTAACAAAAGACGGTCTTTATTGCGGCAATTAATCTTCACTTCGTAAACCAAAATATGATTTCGATTTTCAACAACAAAATCAATTTCTTCTTTTTGCGCAGTGCGCCAAAAATGAATGCCTTCTGCATTAAATTTCTTTCTCAAAAGAGAAAAAACAGCTGTTTCTAAATTATCGCCTTCTAATTTTCGCGCAAAACCGCCTTTTTCTAAAATAGTCTTGATTCCCAAATCCTCAAAATAGACCTTGGGCATCTTAGTAAGTTCGGCTCTCAAATTACGAAAAAAAGGATTAATGATCTTAATCACATAGGTGCTTTCCAGAATAGCCAGGTAGTTGTCAAGAGTTGGCCGGGCAATGCCCACTGTATTGGCTAACTCCAAAACATTTAACAACTTGCCTGACTGCCCGGCTAAAACCCGCAAAAGCTTATTGAATTTATTGATGTCGGTGATATTAGCTAAATCCTTGATGTCTTTTCTTAAATAGGTGTTGATAATTTGTTTCAAAAGCGCCTCCTTGATCTCTAACGATTTTTCCAAAATAATCCGAGGATAAGAGCCATAGAAAATAAACTCTTGAAATAACTTTTTTAATTTATTAACAACCAATTCGTCTTTGGTTGCCAAATCAAATGACAACTCCTTAAACGACAAAAACTCCTCAAAATCCAGCCCAAACAATTCAAAGTCCATTGTCCTGCCGACTAAGCTATCTTTAAATTTTGATTTAATGGCAAAGCTGGAAGAGCCAGAAACGACCAGTTTGATTTTGCCTTTCCAATGGTCAAAAAAATACTTTAAGAAAGAAGAGGGATTTTGCAGATATTGGATTTCATCTATAAAAAGAAAAATCTTTTTCTGAAAATCGCAACCAATGGCCTTAAGATGTTCTATAGTTGATGGCACCCCTTTGTCGCACAGTTCCAAAAGTTCAAAATCTTCCAAGTCAAAATAAACAATATTTTTTGACTCGTGTTTTTGCCTTAACTTCTCCATTAAAATATCCAGCAAAGTGGTTTTGCCAGTTTGCCGAGCGCCATGTATAACAATAATCTCCGGTATTTTGAGAGCCTTCTCAATTTGGCTGGCAATTTTGCGCGGATAAATTTTAGGGGGAATATGTCCTGGCATATAGTTTGCTATGTCCACTATACAAAAGACTATGATATTTTGTCAAGGCCTCAACAATCATTTTTTGGCGATCAGCTCCACATAAAACGCGCTGCCCTGGCCAGCGCCCAACGATTCAGCCCAAATTTTGCCCTTGTGCGCCCTGATAATACTAGCGGTGATAAAAAGCCCAATGCCCCGGCCCAAAGCGTAAACTTTTTTGGCCTCTTTGCCTCGCTCAAACTGACGGCCAAACACATCGTCTGCCTCTTCTTTAGTCATACCAATGCCCGTGTCAGTAACAATAACCATGGCGCAATTATTTCTGCCTTTGGTCACAAACTGTAATTCAACTTTCACCCCGCCCTTCTCGGTATATTTAACCGCGTTGTCAATTAAATTATACAAGGCCTCCCTCAACTTGCCCGCGTCAGCCATTACCAAAGAAGTAGGCTCTGGGGGCAAAATTAGCGTTAGGTAAATGCCTTTTTTGTCGGCTTCGGGCTGGACTTCAACAATAATATCCTTGAGCATCTCAACGATAGAAGTTTCTTTGATATCTAAAATATCGCGACCCAACTGCAATTTAGAAATGTCCAAAAACTCATTCACCAGCTTAATCAGCCGATTAGTTGACTCAAAGCAAAAGCCCAGCTTTTCTTTTACTACATCGCTGATTGGGCCAAAATCGCCCTCCAAAGTCAACGACAAATAACCCTTCAAAGCGGTCAAAGGCGTGCGCAAATGATGCTGGGTGGCCATCATAAATTGACTCTTGGCCTCATCCAGCCGCTCCAGCTCCTCCTTGGCTTTCTTTTCCACCTCATAAGCCTTTTTAACATCCACAGACATTGCCTCTATCTTATTCTTCTGCTCCACCTCATGGATAACACTCCTCACCAACAAAAGTCCAAAAACCGCCGCCACCGCCAACATCCCGCCATTAATTAAATAATCGTAAAACCCGTTTGATAACAAAAGCTTAGCCAGTAGGACAACGCAAATTGCTAAAGCAAATATCTCGGCGGTAATAACACGAACATCAAAAAGATGATGCTTAAAAATCGCATAGGCGGTAAATAAAATAAAAATAATAATTGATAAAGGGCCATAACTTTCCATCGCGCTTGTTTTCATTACAAAAGGGACAATTACATTGGTTGAAAAACTAATAGTGGCAGAGAAAAAAATGCCAATTAAAATAAAGCTGGTTTGTAATTTACC
>PFAV01000068.1:6733-6947 GCA_002773545.1 bacterium (Candidatus Gribaldobacteria) CG10_big_fil_rev_8_21_14_0_10_41_12
GAAGAAAAGAACAAACACAAAATAAAGTTGCCCAAAAACATTTTCCTGAACATTATTAGCTACTCGTATGTCTTTAATAATATAAGGGGTAAAAAAGCTCAAAAGACTTACTACCACAGCGAGTATTAGTCCAAAAAATAAAGGAAATTTATAGTTATTTTTTTGGAAGACGCAATAACAGAAATAATTAACTAAAAAGCCAAGAATAGCAGCT
>PFAV01000024.1 GCA_002773545.1 bacterium (Candidatus Gribaldobacteria) CG10_big_fil_rev_8_21_14_0_10_41_12
TCGCGGGCTATTTCTCCGGCCAATTGCGCCGCTTCATAATCATAGGGTAAAATTTTCAAGGGCGTAATGGTGGATAATAAATAATCCTCTTTTTGTTTATCTTTGGCGCTCTTGCCTTCATAAAGCTCTTGTACGGTTATGACTGAAATGGCTAAATTTTCTTTAGCAACTTTTTTGGCAATACTCATTAAAGCGGTCTCGCCCTTGGCTGAAAAACGCAAATGGTCAATAATAATGTTGGTATCTAAAACTACCATGCTTTTTTTCTGGCTTGCGAGGCCGCCAACTCAACAACCCTTTTTTGCTTTTCTCCAATTGTTTTTGCCTTGCCCCAAGCGCCTCTTGTTCTTTCCAAGACCTTTAGATAATTGTCCGCGTTGCCGGTTTTTGGCACAACATCGCTTATTGGCTGTATAAAAAGCCCGCCACCCCTCACAAATAAATGCAACAAATCATTGACGCTAATACCTAAAAGTTTCCTCATTTCTTTGGGAATAACAATTTGCCCCTTTTCGTTTGGTTTAGTAATAACTCCTAATTTCATACAATTACTATTTTATTACTTTAATTGATGTTTGTCAATTAGCTTTATCCACACCACCCGCTCTTTGAAATTGACTAAAATTTAAGCTCGGGAATTTTCATAATTTCCCCAAATTTTACAAGCATCATTATGTTGTCAATTATATCTTTAAGAGAATCTGGCTTCGTTTGCTCTAATTCTTGTTTTAATTGGGCGAATGTCATATTATCCAAATCCAACCCCTTAACCTTTGACAATACCTCTTGACGCATCTGTAAACTAAAAAGACACCCATTATATTTATGTATTAAGCCCCCCCTATTTTGCCCTCAACCATTTTCGCTTGCAAAATAAAATTGCTAAGAGAAATGCCAACATTTCGGTTTTGAACTTTTTCATAAAAATCAAAAATTTCTTTTTCAGGAGGAATTTCCGTCAACACCGCATACGGTTCCTTTTCGTTTTCCTGTATTCTTATTTTTTCCCTCTCCATATTACGCGTTTATGTCATTCTGAGGCCTAATGGCCGAAGAATCTCTGAGATTCTTCGCCTGCTGGCTCAGAATGACATAAGGAGTATGTTTTGTAATTCAAAGTTAGATAATCAAACTAATAATCAACAAGGCGATGATGTTGACTACTTTGATCATCGGGTTGATAGCTGGGCCGGCGGTATCCTTATAGGGGTCGCCCACAGTATCACCAGTAACCGCGGCTTGGTGAGCCGGACTTTTTTTGCCCCCAAGATGGCCGTCTTCAATGTATTTTTTGGCGTTGTCCCAAGCGCCTCCCCCGGTTGCCATAGAAATGCCCACAAAAAACCCAGTCACAATACAACCAATCAGCAAGCCGCCTAAGGCCTCCGCGCCCAGCAAAAAACCCACTAAAATAGGTAGGACAACAATGACCATGGTTGGCAGAATCATTTCTTTGATAGCCGCTTTGGTCACAATGTCCACGCATTTGCCGTATTCGGGCTTGGCCGCGCCCTCCATAATGCCTTTGATTTCTTTGAATTGCCGCCTGACTTCCTCAACCACTTTCCCTCCAGCCCGCCCCACAGCTCGCAAAGCCGAAGAGGCCACCACATAAGGCAGAAGCCCGCCCAGCAAAAGCCCCACTAAAATTTTCGGGTTGGACAGAGAAAATAGCATATTTTGGCCCGCGTTAATAATCTCTTGCGTGTAGGCGGCAAACAAAACCAAAGCGGCCAAAGCAGCCGAGCCAATGGCCACGGACTTAGTCACGGCCTTAGTAGTGTTGCCCACCGAGTCCAAAGCGTCAGCCGCTTCTCTTGATTTTGCATCCGCGCCAGCCATTTCCAAAATGCCAGCCGCATTGTCGGTAATCGGGCCATAAGAATCCATAGCAATAATCATACCGGTTAAAGACAGCAACGAAACCGCCGCAACGGCCAAGCCATAAATACCGCCCAGCCAGTAGGACACCAAAATGCTAATAGAAATCAAAACCACCGGCGCGTAAGTTGACTGCATACCAATGGCCAAGCCAGCAATCACATTAGTGGCGTGACCGCTTTGCGAGGCCTCGGCAATTTGCTGTACTGGTTTATGTTTCTTAGAAGTATAGTAATCAGTAATCAGGAATAAACCAAAAGCCAAGGCCAAACCAATTAAGCTAGGGACATAAAGATTAGCGAAATCTAAACCTATTGTTTGGCTATATTTAGAAATAATAGGGATAAAAAGCAAAGCGGAAATAACCGCCGCGGCCGCCACGCCTTTGTATAAGGCGGCCATAATGCCTTGTTTTTTGCCCAATTTCACAAAAAGAGTGGCCGCAATACTGCTTACAATGCCAGCGCCGCTCAAAAGCAAAGGTAAAACCAAAGCCACCGAGGAGCCAGCGAAAAGCAAGGAGCCCAAAATCATGGTGGCGGCAATCGTGACCACATAGGTTTCAAATAAGTCAGCGGCCATACCAGCGCAATCGCCCACATTATCGCCCACCTGGTCGGCAATCACGGCCGGGTTGCGCGGGTCGTCTTCGGGAATGCCCTGCTCCACCTTGCCCACCAAATCAGCGCCTACATCAGCCGCTTTAGTGTAAATACCGCCAGCCAAGCGAGCAAAAATAGAAATCAACGAAGCGCCAAAGCCCAAACCAGCCAAGGCCTTGAGATCTTTAGTTAAAAGCCAAAAAATTGACACACCCAAAAGACCCAAACCAACTACAAAAAAGCCAGTAACCGAACCGCCTTGGAAAGCCAAGCCAAAGGATTTTTTCAAGCTCTGCTTAGAGGCCTCGGCCACCTTGGCATTGGTTTTAGTAGAAACAACCATACCAATGTAGCCCGCCAAAGCCGACAAGACAGCGCCAGTTAAAAACCCCAAAGCCACTTTGGCCCCCAAAACCAGCCAAAGCAAAACGAAAATAACCGCCGCCACTAGGCCGATTGTTCTATATTCTCTCTTCAAAAAAGCCATGGCGCCCTCGCGAATGGCCGAGGAAATTTCAGCGATTTTTTCAGTTGGCTTAGCTGATTTTTGAATTTTCCAAACCACTACTAAAGCGTAAACAACAGACAAAAGGGCCGCGCCAATGACAAATATGTATAAAGACATGTTAGAAATTCTTAACGAGCAAATATCTATAACTTTGTTATGGATATTCGCGAGATTAGAAGTTCTTATACCCTGTGAAGTAATTTTAAAATCCTGAGGGCAGACCTCCTGAAAACTGGGCTCCCAGCATGGGGAGGTCTGCCCTCAGGATTTTAAAATTAAAATTTGTACTCAAATTTTACTTCACAGGGTCAATGAGCCATAAATTTAAGCTTCGCCCTACGGGCTCGCTTTCATTAACGGCTCATTGACATTTACTGCAAAAATCTGCTTGCGGGTAGGCCTCTAACCGACCAACTGCTATTGGCTTGCCGCATTTATCGCAAATGCCATAAACGCCTTTTTTAATTTTTGCTAACGCTAAATTAACCTTTCTTAATTCTTCTTCCAAAGTATTGCCCAAGCTCAAACGCACGGCAAACTCTTCCACCTCGTCAGCCTCTTCTTCAATGCCACCATTGTAAAGCGGCATTTTGGCGTCCCAATCGCCTTCTTTTTTCAACGACTTTTGAGCAAACGAGCCCAACTGCTTTTCCAAATCGGCCTTGGCCTGATTAAGTTTTTCGGACACCGCCTCAATAAATTTTTTATCCATGATGTTTCAATGATTAAAAACAAACTTCCACCAACAAAAGTGGAATGATTATTTGTTAAGACCTTGCTTGATAATTATTTACTAACATATTAACACAAAAAAATCAAAAACCAAACTATGGCGCGACTGTCTTCTTTAGTTCATTAATAATCAATTTCATTTGAGCGTAAGAAGTAGTTAGAATAAGTTTGCCGTTGAAAATGGCATAGCAAATGCCGAAATCCTGCTTAGTAAATGTTTGATAGCGAAAAGCCGCGCCGCCCGACAAAGCGCTCCTGAAATAACCAACCTCGGCTGGCTTGGTTTTGCCTAAGGCCGTCCAAAGCCCGGCCCAATCTTTTTCCATTTGCGGCTCCCATGTCTTTAAGGCCAGAGCCAAGGCAATATTGTCTTTGATATTAACGACAAAGCCGAAACGGCTGATAGCGCCTTGCTTAAAAAATAATAAAATGTCCCCAATTGCTAATTTATCAGTAATATTTTCCGGCCAAGGCGTTTGCAAAACCGTTAAGAAACCGTTCAGACCCAAAATCAAATTATCATTGGTCTGAAAAACTATTTCTGTTAAGCCAGGCCCCTGATTCTCTTGCAAAGCTGTTTTTAATAATTCAGCCATTGAGGTGGTGGCGCCGAGCTGGAGAGTTTTAGTTTGCTGAACCGCGATCAAGGGTTGGGGCAGAACCGCCACCGGCGTAGTGGTGGGCGCGGTTGTAGTGGCAATAGGAGCAGCGGGAGTAGTCGTCACGGTGGTGGTGGCTGACCCCGCGAGAGGCGAATCCTCTAACGGAGCTGGTTGTCCGATAAAAATGGGTGTTGAGGTGGGCGTAGTGGTTGCGGGCCTGGTTGGAATAGTCACTACTGGAGACACTGGCAGGGCTGGCAAAGAAATTTCTGATTTGGGCAAAATAACATAAAAATAAACTAAAACCACCGTGATAACCGCTACCACGAAAATTATTAAAAGAAAAAATATTCTAGCTAAAACCTTTTCAAAAAGTGAAGATTTTTTTACTAACGGCCGAAAAACAATCTCTTTACCTATCTTCATAGAACCCATGGTTGGGGATGGGGCGCGGCCGGATAAGCGCGCCATAAATCTTGCCCGTCCGGCTAATTCTTCCGGCGAAACCTGCGATAACTTTAATAAAATATCGGCCTTGGAAAGCGGCCCCTTAATTTTTGACACTATAAATGACTCCCGTTGCGTTTCAGCTTTTTGTTGTATCAAAGCCAAGTTTTTTTCTCGCTCTCTGATGATAGCCTGCTGTTTTATTTTCACCGCGGTTTGCGCTTCTGATCCTAATAAAGCTTCCGGCTTAGTCGCGGTAAATTTAATGGGAGTTGCCTCGAGCCCACCCTCAACAACTGGCTTGTCATAAAAATTCAAAACCGGTAAAAGAGGCTTAACCTGCTCGCTTCTCGTTTCAATTTCTTGTTTCTTAGCCGCCTCAACCGCTGATTTTTGTTTGTTTCTTTCAGCAATAATGCCTTCCGCAGAAGCAAAAGGTTTTCTCAACAAAATATCTATATCTTGGGCTCTTATTTCTAAAGCCGTTTGTTTCTGCAAGGCCTCGTCGTAGCTTTTGCGCGAAACACCAGCTTGCTCTTTGTTCTGCTCGGCTTTCTTTTCAATTTCCCAACGTTTTTGTTCAGTGCTTTTGCGTTGCTCGTCTAATCGCCAGCGACTTTGTTCAATTTCTTTTTTCTCTGGAAAAGAATCTGCTTTATCAATGGCCTCTTCTAAGGAGGCCTCTTGCGCCTCTATGGCCTTTTCTTGCTGGCCAAGCTCGTTCAGCTGCTTGCTTAATGAAAGAGCCTCGCTTTGGCTAACGGCTTTTTCTTTGCCCAAAGCCCTTCTTTGCGCGTCCAGCACAGCTACTTTTTCAATGAGCATTAAGCGTTCTTGAGCCAAAGTAGTTTTTTCCAGCTCTTGGCTGGCTTTTTCTGCCTGGCGTCGTAAATCGCCTTCTTGTTGAGCAACGGTCTGTAATTGCAGTTCCGTGGCTTTAATCTCGTTATTCTTGACCTCAACCTTTTCTTCTTGCGCCCATTTTTCCTGCGCCGCCTGGCGTCGTTGTTGCTCCAAGACCCACCTCTGCTCTTCTAATTGGTGCCTTTCTTGTGGCAGGGCGGCGGCTTTTTCTTTTTGTTCAATTTCTTTTTCTTGCGACTTGATTTGAGCGTCTTTGATGATAAAAGGCGAAAGCGACTTAACTAATACTTGCTTTTCCTCCGCAAGAGTTGCTAATTTTAATTCCAACGGCCTCCTCTGCGGCCAAAAAACTTGTAGCTTGGCGTCTAAATCGCTTTTTTCTTGGGCAAAACGATTTCTCTGCTCTGCTTTCTCCTGCAACTCTTCAATGAAAAAGGGTTCAACTTTAAAGTTGCCCGGCAAAACAGTGGCTACAACCGGCTCGGTTGGTGTTGACGCGACAGGCTCAATAAATTTTGGCAAAGGCGGTGCAATAACAGGCGCAGACACGGGCTGTACTGGCAAATCAATTACTCTTTCACCCAAACGCAAGCCCGAAGCCAACTCCTTTTTAACTATTATTGGTTTGGGTTCTGGTGTAGCTACAGAAAAAGCAGGAACAACAGCCACCGGCGTCTGCTCATTAGACGGTGTAACGATAGGTGGCAAAGGCATTGTGGATAAATACGGCAAAACAGCTGGCGCTTTTTCTGGCAACGCCTGTTTTTGCTTTTTTGGACGGCTTAAACCCTGCTTAATTTTTGAAAAAAAACTTTCTTTCTTGCCCATTGACCAAGAAGCCTCTGCTCTTGGCTGGGGCGCTATTTTCAACCAGCCCCGCTTTCTTTTCTCTTTAACCACTTGCGCTGATTCACCCTGCAATTGCCGCAAATCGTCTTCCATATAAACCAAAGCGCCCTGGGCTAAAATTTGAAAAATATTTTCATCAGTGAGTTCTCTTGTCCCGGCCGCAAGGCCAGCTGTTTGAGCCATAAACTTTTAATTACACTGTCATTCTGAGGCCTAATGGCCGAAGAATCTCCAAGATTCTTCGCCTACTGGCTCAGAATGACACACTATCGCAAACTGCCAAATTCTGATGGGTTTTGAGGCC
>PFAV01000010.1:0-2357 GCA_002773545.1 bacterium (Candidatus Gribaldobacteria) CG10_big_fil_rev_8_21_14_0_10_41_12
TGCTGGTAATTTTTTCAACGGCCTTATTGATGATGTCCGCATTTTCAGCGCGGCTCTCACCCAAGCCCAAATCCAACAACACTACGCCGACGGGTTGAATGCTCACCAGCCCCTTGCTCAACACTAAGAAGTTTGGCTGGGGTCAGACCCCAGCCAAACTTTAAAATTTATGCCACGAGAAAAAAGACAATTTGAAAATGGCGAGCTATACCACATAAGTTTGCGCCGTATAGCTGATGAGATTTTATTTAAAGATATTAACGACTATTTTAGGGGTGTTTTTGGTATTTATGAATTTAATAATGCCAACCATGTAAGCATTACAAAACGACGGAGAGATAGAGCTCAGTTCAAAAAGAGAGCATTAGAGATTGGTCGGGGTCAGACCCCAGCCAATCTTGGCTGGGGTCTGACCCCGACCAATCTTACCAAGATACAGCAGGTGGCGGTGGAACAGGATAAGAGGTTAAAGATAGTGCAGGTTTTGAGTTTTGTTTTGATGCCCAATCATCTACATTTAATCTTAAGACAGCTTGTAGACAAAGGAATCAGTTTATTTATGCAAAAATTTGGTTCAGGCTTGGCCGCTTATTTTTTTGAAAGATATCATGCTAATATAAAAAAGAAAGGACATTTTTTTCAAGATAGGTTTAATGCGGTTCATATTGCTGACGACAGGCAATTGCAGGTTGCTTTTGTTTATGACTGGACAAATCCTGTAGCGCTTATTGAACCGGGCTGGAAAGAGAAAGGCATTAAAGATCCAGTTAAAGCGAAAAAGTTTTTAGAACAATACAAGTGGTCAAGCTATCAGGACTGCATAGATATTAAAAACTTTCCTTCTATAATAGAAGCAGAAAAAAATTTTATAATGGAAACGATGGGCGGAGTAGTGGGTTGCAGTCAGGCGGTAGGTGATTGGATTTTACAAAAAGGTGAAATAAATTTGGACGGGGTCTGACCCCAGCCAAACTTGGCTGGGGTCAGACCCCGTCCAATTAATATATGTTTGATGTCATTACATTTGGTTCAGCCACCGGGGATATTTTTGTCAAAATGAAAGAATGGCCAGGTCAGAATGGCGCGAGCGCCTCGCCAGCCGAAGCGGCTAGTCAATTTTGTTTTAACAGAGGGGATAAGATTGAAACAGGGGATTGGCAGATTTTTAGCGGCGGCGGGGGCGCCAATACTGCCTGTACCTTTGCTTTACAAGGCCTAAAAGTCGCCTATTGTGGAATTGCGGGTAATGATTATTTTGGCGGGCTTGTTCAGCAAGACCTCAAAAGCCGGGGAGTTGATTTGCGATTTTTTAACCAAGTGAAAAGCCGTCAAACCGCGCTTTCGGTTATTTTATCATCGGGGCAAAACGATCGCTTGATTTTCGCTGGGCCGGGCGTTTGCCATTTTATGACAGAAAAAGACATTGCTTGGTCAAAAATCAAAAAAACCAAATGGTTTTATATTGCTCCCTTGCATCATCAATCTTGCGACTTGCTAAAACCATTGGTTGATTTCGCCATAGAAAATAAAATTAAAGTGGCGCTAAATCCCAGCGAGTTTCAAATAAAAAACAAGCAAGACGAATTAAAACAAGTTATGGCGAAAGTAGATGTTTTGTTGCTAAATTTTGATGAGGCGGCTTGGCTGGGCAAAGAAATTCAGTTCAGCGGCGCGAAATTAGTGGTGGTTACTGAAGGCGAAAAAGGAGCGACAATTTTTGACGGTCATAATTTTTATACAGCGGGCATTTTTCCCATTGAGGCAATAGAAAGGACTGGGGCGGGGGATAGCTTTGGCAGCGGCTTGGTGGCTGGACTTTTATCGAAGAATGATATAAAATATGCTATTCGCTTAGCCATGGCCAATTCGGCCAGTTGTTTGAAAGAGGCGGGCGCGAAAAATGGCCTTTTGAAAAAAGGCGAGGTTGAGAAATGGCCGTTGTTGGATATTAAACAAAATGCAAATTAAAATTGACCAAACAAAATGCATAGGCTGCGGCACTTGCGTGGCCTTGTGCCCTGACTTTTTTGACTTGGGAGATGACAATAAAGCCATTTTGAAAAATTCAACTGCTCCGCAGAAAGACCAAATAGAAGCTGAAAACAGCGGTTGCGCCAAAGAAGCGGCCGAGGTTTGCCCAGCGCAATGTATTACAATAAAATAATGACTAATGACTAATGACTAATGACTAATAAAATGTCCAATGTCTAATGACAAATGTTAAAAATTTGGATTTAGGCATTTGGGCTCTGACATTTTATTTGACATTAGACATTGAGATGGTTGCAAAACTATTTCGTAGCGAAATTTTAGATTTTCGAGCGAGGCGAGGAAGACGAGCAAAATGTTTTGAGGCC
>PFAV01000010.1:2377-9121 GCA_002773545.1 bacterium (Candidatus Gribaldobacteria) CG10_big_fil_rev_8_21_14_0_10_41_12
GGAATAGTTTTGCAACCATCTCATTAGGATTTAGGATTTAGACACTCAAATGATTTCATTAACTGCTACAATTAGAAATAAAAAAGAGAAACTCAATATTTTACGAAAACAAGGTGTTTTGCCGGCTGTTTTATATGGCGAGGGCATAGAAAGCGCTCCCATTAAAATGGCCTTAAAAGATTTTCAAGAAATTTTTAGCCAAGCCGGGGAGAGCTCTTTGATTTGTTTAGAAGTGGCCGGAAAAAAATATGATGTTTTGATTCATCAGCTTGATCGCGATCCCGTGAGTGGTCAGATTGTCCATAGTGATTTTTACCAACCCTCAACCAAGAGAAAAGTGGTAGTTGAAGTGCAATTGGTTTTTGAGGGCGAATCGCTGGCGGTTAAAGACCTTGATGGCGTTTTGGTTAAAGAAATTCAAGTTATTGAAGTCAAGGGTTTGGCCCGCAGTTTGCCGCGAGAAATTGTGGCGGATATCACTTCGTTAAAAACTTTCAATGACCGCGTTCGCATAGCCGACCTTAAAATGCCAGCCGGTGTGGAATGCTTAAAACACCCCGAGGAAATTGTGGCCTTGGTTGTGCCGCAAAAAGAAGAAAAAGAAGAGACGCCGCCTGTTTTAGCCGCCCCAGAAGGGGCGGGCGAAAAAGCCGCTGAAAGTTCCGAGGAATCTTCTAAATAGGGTTATTTATAATCGTATGAAATTTTTTCAGCCAAAATTTTTTACGGCCATAGCCATTGTTTTTTTAGCGGTGGTTTTTTGGTTTGCCCAAGGGGATGTTATTTTTGCTGAAAGCGATTTGGACGCCAAATGCCAGTGGGACAACATTGAACAGGGCGAAAAAAATCTTGCGCAAAATGACTTTCGCGCTTTATTGGAAGAATGCAAGAAATACTACGAAGACAAAAGCAGCCAGATAGAAGGAGATATCAAGCAAACCGCTCAAGAGAAAAAAACGCAAGCCAGCAAAATCGCTAATTTGCAGGCTGTCATAAAAAAGCTAAACAATCAAATAAGCCAAAGCAATTTGATTATCAAGGATTTGAGCGCGCAAATTTCCAACACGCAGACATCAATTGTTAAAACCGACCAACATCTTACCGGGCTTAAAGCTGAAATGGCGAATTTGTTAATACTGCGCGCCGAGCAAGACCGCAGATCGTGGTTAGAAATACTTTTGGCTGAAAAAAGCATGGCCAGCTTTTTTGACGGCGTGGTGGCCTTAGACAATTTAAGCGCCAAAATCAGCGGGCTTTTGGGCAATATCAAGATCCTCAAGGGCGATTTAGAAACTCAAAAAGTCAGCATGGATAGCGAGAAAAAAGAACAAGAAAATGTGGTGGTGATGCAAAAATTGCAGCAAAATGACAGCGCCAAAAAAAAACAGGAAGCCAAGCGCCTGCTTAAGCTTACTGAAAAAGAATATCAAACTTACTTGCAAGAGCAAAAAGACGCCAAAGACAAAGTAACTAAAATCGGCAACTTATTATTTGAGTTAGTAGAAGTGCCCGCGGGAGGCATTAAAGTGGAAGACGCCATTGTTATTGCTAAAAAAGTGGCTAAGTTAACCGGGGTGAGGCCGGCTTTTACTTTGGCTATTTTGTGGCAGGAAACAAGAATTGGCAAAGTAATGGGCGGTTGTTATTTGCGGGATACGGCCACGGGCGAGGGAATTTATATCAAAAGCGGCAACAAAGCGCCCCGCACCATGCATCCAACCAGAGACGCGCCCATATTTTCGCGAATTGTTTCTGCTCTAAATCAGGCGTCTGCCCTCAAGACCGATGTTTTTAATACGCCGATTTCTTGTTGTATGATTAAAGATGGCAGTTATTTCGGCTGGGGTGGAGCGATGGGTCCGGCGCAGTTTATTCCTTCCACTTGGGCTATTTATGAGGAGGCCATCAAACAAAAAAGTGGGCGAAGTATCACCAACCCTTGGAATATCAAAGACGCTTTTTTAGCTAACGCTATTTTTTTACAGGATTTGGGCGCTAAGAGCGGCGATAGCACTCGCGAGATGCGGGCCGCTTTGAGATATTTCGGTTGCACCACTACTTGGTGCGAAACAAATTATGGCCGGCCAGTCATGGCCGTGGCCTCTTGTTTTGAGAATTATATCAGCAAGGGGTCAATGTCAACCACTTGCGAAAACCTAATTTTTTAATTTAGCGAGTGTTGCATTATGTGAGCGATCGCTCATATCTTGCAACACTGATTTTTTGCGGTTCTTATGGCAGGTTTTTTAGTTTTTCTACGATGTCGTCAAGCTTGCCTTTCATTATTTTTTCTATGTTGTGCCAGGATTTTTCCACGCGGTGATCGGTCACGCGGTCTTGGGGAAAATTATAGGTGCGGATTTTTTCCGAGCGGTCCATAGTGCCAATTTGGTTTCTTCTTTCTTCGGAAAGTTGATGCTGGCTGGCGTTATTTTTCAGGTCAAAAAGTTTGGCTTGCAAAATAACTAAGGCCGCTCTTTTATTGTCTTCCAGGCCTCTTTCCACCTGCGAGCAAACTATTAAGCCGCTCGGTAGATGAGTAAGGCGAATAGCGGTTTGCCGTTTATTAACATTTTGCCCGCCCGGACCAGACGATCTAAAAAAATCCATTTTGATATCGCCGGGATTTATTGTAACATCAGTTTCGGGCGGCTTAACCAAAACAGCCACTGAAGCGGTAGAAGTGTGAATGCGATTATTTTTTTCGGTTTTGGGCACTCTTTGCACTCGATGCACGCCGGCTTCATGTTTCATTTTTTCCAGCACGCCATCTCCTTTGAGCTCAAAAGTAATTTGCTTGAAGCCGTTCATATCCGAGGAATTGGAATCCAAAATAAAACAGCGCCAATTTTGCGTTTGGGCGTATTTACTATACATCTCAAATAGATCTCTAGCGAAAATAGAGGCCTCGTCTCCCCCAGCTCCCGCGCGGATTTCCATAATAACAGAATCGCTCATACTTACTTATTTTTTAGCAGGTTTCTTTTTGACAGCGGTTTGTTGCTTGGCTATTTTTTGCCTGAATTTTTCCACTCGCCCGGCCGTGTCAATAAATTTATCTTTGCCAGTATAGAAAGGGTGGCATTTGGAGCAAACCTCGGTTTCAAGGTATTCCTTGGTTGAACCAATTGCAAAAACATTGCCGCAAGCGCAACGCACCTGGGCCTGGGCGTGATATTGAGGATGAATTTTGTCTTTCATATTGTTTTTTTTTAGATATTTTGGTATTATAGTTTATTGTTCAGAAAAAGCAAGTAATCATTAAATCATTATTTAATCTATGACTATATCAGACAAAAACGCTAAAGATTTAGAAGAGGAAGTTGTTGAGCAAACCATTATTGAAGAAGACAACCCTCAAGTAGAAGAGCTGGCCATGGCGGGCGTTCATTTAGGGCACCGGGCGTCTAAATTGCATCCCAGAATGAAGCCCTTTGTGGTTGGCTTGCGCAACACCATCCATGTGATTGATTTAACAGCCACGGCCAAATATTTAGAGGCGGCCTTGGCCTATATCGCTCAATTGCAAAAAGAGGGCAAGGACTTGATGATAGTTGGCACCAAGCCGCCTTTGCGATTGTTAGTTAAGCAAATAGCCGAAGAGCTTGGCCTGTCTTTCGTGATTGAACGCTGGATCGGGGGTACTTTTACCAATTTTGGAGTTATTCGCTTGAGAGTAAAGTATTATTTGGACCTACGGCAAAAAAGAGCCAGCGGAGAGCTGGACAAATACACCAAAAAAGAAATGGCCCAGTTTGAAAAAGAAATCGCCGACTTAACCAAAAAGTTTGAGGGCTTAGCCAAAATGGAAAAATTGCCCGAGGCCATTTTTGTTTGCGATGTGGTGCACGATAGTTTGGCTATCAAAGAAGCTAAGGCGAAAGGCATTAAGACCATTGGCTTAATTGACACCAATGCGGACCCTTTATGCGTGGATTATCCAATTCCAGCCAACGACGACGCCATATCATCGGTGAAGTATATTTTGGATAAGGTAAAAGAGACAATATTGCAGAGCAAAGTCAATAACCAATAACCAATAACCAAGAAACAAGACACAAATAAATAAAAAAATTCAAATTTCAATATTCAAAACCGTTACCACTTTGGTTATTGAATATTGATTATTGAAATTTTTTTGGTTATTGTTTCTTGTATCTTGGTGATTATATGATATGCCTGATATTAATTTACTCAAACAACTTCGCGATGAAACCGGCATTTCAATGATGGAATGCAAAAAGGCCTTAGACGAGGCCAAGAATGACTTAAAAAGAGCCAAAGAAATTTTGCGCGAGAAGGGCAAAGAAATGGTTAAGGGCCGAGAAGGCCGAACAGCCGCTAAAGGACTGATTGAAAGCTATGTGCATAGCGGGGGGAGAATTGGCGTTTTACTGCAATTAAATTGCGAAACAGATTTTGTGGCCAAGTCAGAAGCGTTTGTTAATTTGGCGCACGAGCTTTGTTTGCAAATAGCCGCCGCTAGACCGCTCTTTGTTAAGGCTAGCGATGTGGCTGAAGATTTTTTGGCCAGTGAAAGAAAAATTTATCAAAAACAATTTGAGGAATCAGGCAAGCCCCAAGACATTATGAATAAAATCATTCAAGGCAAGCTGGATAAGTATCAACAAGAAGTTTCTCTTTTAAGCCAGCCCTGGGTGAAAGACCCGTCTAAAAACATGCAAGGCCTGTTAGAAGAAGTGCGCGCCAAAACCGGCGAAAACATTGAAGTAGTTAAATTCGCTCGTTTTGAGATATAGTAGCTATGCTCAATTTAATTTTATTTTGTTTGTTAGCTATCAGCTGTGGCGGAATGGTGTTTTTGGCGGCTCGCAAGATGCCTGCCTTGGCCTCGCTTTGTTCAAATGAAAGCGGTCAAGGAAATGGCGAGCAAATGCCAACCGAGCCGTTTTTGGCTAAAGAAAAAGCCAAGCTTTTAGCCAGAAAGTTTTTGATTATAGCCGCTCAAAAAGGTATTTTCTTTTTGCGCTGGTTAGAAACAACTATAAAAAAGTCCTCGGAAAAGATGGGACGATTTTACCATCGCCAACGCCATCAAAAAAACATTCAAGAAGATGCGGTTAAAAAGCAAGAGGAAATCGCTAAAAACGCCGACTACTGGCGCGCTATTAGACACACTCTGGTTGGCCGCAAAAAAAAAGAGAAAATTAAAAAGGGGAGCGGCCTTTCCGATGAAACCACGCCGATGTAGCTCAACAGCAGAGCAACGCTTTTGTAAAGCGAAGATAGGGGTGCGACTCCTCCCATCGGCTCATGAGAAAAACTGGGTTAAGCGCCCTGTTTTTTATTAGGAAAAAATTATGACAAGTAAGAACGATCGTTCATACTTGTCATAAAAAAGAGTGTAGTGTTTTAATGTAATATTTTGCCTCTTGACATTGTTATTATTGTAAGTAGAATTGATATTGTAATCGAGCTGGTTACAAAATTATTCCTGCTGAAATTTTATCTTTTCGGTTGCGGCATCGTCAGACATCGCAAAAAGCTTTTCACCATAGCTGGGCTATGGCTTCAAACTTTTTTGCTTGGTCTTGCCCGCCTCGCTCGAAAATCTAAAATTTCGCTACGGAATCATTTTGTAACCAGCTCGTTGGCTCGTTCCAATTGAATATTTTTTATTGGTAATTGGTTTTTTTAAGTTGTTTCGCCTGTTGAGATTTAATTATCTCATAGGCAACCGTTTTTATTTTTTTTGAGAGTTTGATCCTAGCTCAGGATGAACGTTGGCGGCGTGGATAAGGCATGCAAGTCGCGCGATCGTTTGTGCCTTTTTGGGTATTTGAAAGTAGCGAGTGTATGAGGTCAGACCTCCCCGATACTGGGGCCCAGTTTTTTGGAGGTCTGACCTCATACACTCGCTACCACATTAACACCCAAAAAGGCGCAAACGATAGCGGCGAACGAGTTAGTAACACGTGGGAACTAACCTATAAGACTCGCATAATTCCGCGAAAGCGGAACTAATACGAGATGGTCTCTGTCTGTAAAAAGATAAGAGTAAAGGAGAAATCCGCTTATAGATAGGCCCGCGGCCTATCAGCTTGTTGGTGGGGTAATGGCCTACCAAGGCGATGACGGGTAGGGGGCGTGAGAGCGCGTTCCCCAACGATAGCACTGCGACACGGGCTATACACCTACGGGTGGCTGCAGTCGAGAATCTTCGGCAATGGGCGCAAGCCTGACCGAGCGACGCCGCGTGCGGGAAGAAGATCTTAGGGTTGTAAACCGCTTTTATTAGGGAGGAACTTCGGTGACTGTACCTAATGAATAAGGGGGGGCTAATCACGTGCCAGCAGCAGCGGTAATACGTGACCCTCAAACGTTATCCGGATTTATTGGGCGTAAAGAGTCTTAAGGCGGTTAAGTAAGTCCTTGGTCAAATCTTCGGGGCTCAACCTCGAAACCGCCAGGGAAACTGCTTTTCTAGAGGACGTTAGAGGCCAGAGGAACGCACGGTGTAGGGGTGAAATCCGTTGATATCGTGCGGAACACCAAAAGCGAAGGCATCTGGCTGGGGCGATCCTGACGCTGAACGACGAAAGCTAGAGCAGAAAAAAGGATTAGATACCCTTGTATTTCTAGCTGTAAACGATGGATACTAGCTGGTGGAAGTATCGACCCTTTCACTGGCGAAGCTAACGCGTTAAGTATCTCGCCTGGGAAGTACGATGGCAACATTAAAACTCAAAGGAATAGACGGGGATCTACACAAGCGGTGGATCA
>PFAV01000025.1:0-6311 GCA_002773545.1 bacterium (Candidatus Gribaldobacteria) CG10_big_fil_rev_8_21_14_0_10_41_12
AGCAAAATGTTTTGAGGCCGTAGCCCAGCTACGGCGAAAAGCATTTTGCGAAGTCTGACGATGACGCAGCCGAAAAGATAAAATTGCAACAGGAATAGTTTTGCAACCATCTCATTATATTATACACCCCAAATATAGCTCGTCAACCCATTTTTTCATAATCCCGCTTATTCTTTGGGCGGGAACAAGCTGTTGATGGGCAAGCCGTCCACTAAAAAGTTTTTCATTGTTTCCAAGTGGTCCAAAAACTTGCCTGTCACGCATTCGTCAATGGTTTCACAGCACGCTTTGGTCGCAAAAGCTACATCAGATTCAATGCCTTCAGGCAAGCTCGCGCCTTCAAAATTTGTTTTCACCGCGCGCTCCTTGCAACATAGTTTTATCTTTGAATCCTTTGGCTCAAAAAGCTTTTCGCCCTCACGATTGCATTTACCGCCTGCCTCTTTGCCAATTAGCTCGCGGCACTTCTGGCATTCTTGCGCCTTATTGTCCGCGCTAAAAGCGTAGCAACACTTTTCCTTGCCTTCATTGCTTAAAGCAAACTCGCCTTGTTTTTCTCGGCAAGGCACATCCCCTTTCAACCGACATTTATTTTGGCAAACCAATGCCCCGCCCATATCGCAACATTGTTTTTTACCATCCGGCGTAACTCTCGCCACTTCCCCTTTAGTTGTGTCGCAAGAATCTGCCTCCCAACACTTGCCAGCCATGGTCTCGCCCAAATCATCACCCGAGGCAATACCCGCCATATTACCGACCTTAGAAAACACATTACTGATTAAGGCCTTGGGTTCTTCTAAAACCACTTTATCAATAGCGCCCGCCACCGCGCTTCTGCCTTTTTTATATTTCTCATCAGCATTGTCCCATTTTACCGCGGTTTCGTCCAGAAAGTTATACATATTATCAGTCCAGCCGGCCGCGTTAAATAAACTGTCAATATAGGGCTGGCCCAAAGGCGGCCAATAAAGCCCAACCGCGTCCATTAAACTATTCACTTTTTTACAACACAAAGTGTGTCCGGTTGTGTTTTTGCCTCCCGGCGGCACAATATATTCATCTCTGGCAGAGCAGGAATTAGTTGACAATTTCTCCTTGCAAATACCCTTATCCCAGCCCGCTGGATTGGGAATCTGCCAAGGCAAGGCCGCGGCCATTAAATCAGCTGGTGTTTTTAATAAAAGGTTTTGTATTTCAACCCAATCAACATCATTGGCAATTTTCTTATTGCAAATATTTTCTATTTTAAGTTCGGCGCAAAGCTGGTCAATAATTGTTCGCTCTTGGGGTTGATTTTTGTCTTTGTCTTGTTGCAGGCCAAGTTGAGCGGCGCCTAAATAATTGCCCAGCGGCCTATCCAAAAACCTGACTATGCCGTCAATGTGCGGAGTAACATTGGCTTGGCTAAAAGCAATGGTATTAACAGAACCATCATACCACCAATGGTTGGCTAAAATTTCATTGGGCAAAACCAATTTATCAATATTGGTTTTCACTGCTTCTAAAGCGCTGACCGGAGTTTGGCCATTCAAAAACAAAAGCAGTTTATTCAAAAAGTCGGGCCGTTCATCCGGCGACAATTCTTGTTCAATCAATCGGAATAACAGCTGGTATTCTTTGGGCTGGATATAGCGCATTAACTCTTGGTCTAAACCAAAAATTTGCGCGGGACTGGCCTCCAAATAATAGCAAAGCAAATAAGCGTCGCTCCAGTCATTGTTCACTTCAGCTAATTGGTTAAGAACCTCGGCAATGGTGGTGCGGTCTAAGCTTTCCATAGAATATTCCAAAGCAGGTGGACGGCTTTTAGTAATTCTATCGGCCATGGCCTTAAAAGTTAAAGTCGGATATTTCACGGCATAATAATCTTTCACCTTTTTGCAAACAAAATTGGCGTCAATGTTTTTGCCGCCAGCCGCCACTTGGCTCGCTCCAGTTGGCAATAAAATTTTCCATAGTTGGCTGGGCTTTAAGCCCAAGATATTAATAGAAGCGCCCTGGCCAGCCGGCAATAACATAGTGGGGTCGTTGTTTTTAGCTGGCTTAATAATGCCGTCAGGTATGATAACCAGCATTTGCTTAACCGTGCTCGGGCCAGCTCCCAAGCGCCACAACGCCAAAACCCTTAGCCAATTGTCAGCGCTCATTTCATTGACCTTAGTCAAGGTTACATAGTCCTGGGCGTCGCTGGCTGTTACTTTTGCCCAAGCAATACCGCGGCTTTGCGCCACCTTGGCAATCTCGCCATTCGTGTCCCAGACCGGAAAATAAATACGCAGCCAGCGGTAAAATTCAATTTCATTTTGCAGTTGTCCTTCGGTTCTAAAAGCCAAAGCAATGTCCGACTCAATGGCCGTAGCCATCAAGGTGTAAGCCGTGGAATGTTTTAAGGCAATGTCGCATGTCTTAATATCTGCCTCCTCGGTGGCTAAGTTGCAACCCATGACCAATAAACTTTTAGCTACCTCGCCCACTGTTTTCCCCAAAAATGGTATTGAGCCATCACCCGGCGAAACGCAGGCGCCCCAAATAATCGGACAATAATTGCGCCAAAATTGTCCGCTGCCCGCGGCATTGGCTTTGAGCATATCCACTTCCGGGAAAGTTATAGTGTCTGAAGAATAGCCGCTCGCTGAAATAGGCCGCTTAATTTTTATTTCATTGCATTTTGCCTCTAAAGTTATTCCACTTAGGCCAAATTTAGGCGAGCCATCATCCTTCATGCCGTCCACCTTAACTATCCGACCGCACAATAAATCAACCGGACTAGCGGTCACCAATTTATCAATATCTTTTAGACCAGTGGCTTCAAAGATAAGAGCCGCCGGGCTCATAGCTAAATATTTTTTCGCGCCGTCCCAAGGGATTAAGTCAACTACTTTGCTATTAAAAATATCCATAATCTTTTTACCCAGCGCGCCAGTTGAGCTAATCGCGCCAGACAAAGTGGCGTGCAAGTGTTTTGAAACATCGCAAACCCGCCAAAGATTTTCGTTGCTGGTGACGGTGCCATTGATGTCTATCTCTTTGCCATAAGTTTTCTCACCATAAAGCGATAAATGCAGTGTTTGTGTTCCTCCTTTAAGCCGTTCCCACTCCCCTGGATCAGTTGGCTCTGGGGGCGCCTTGGCACAGATATCCTTTAAAACTTTATCCACATTGCTGTTTAAGGTTTGCGAAATTTGCGCGGGCAATAAATCATTAACGCTAGTATGCAGAAACTTTTTCAAACTGCTTTGCAAACCAGAAAACTGGCTAATATAATTTTCCAAGGGCGCTAAAACCTCGTCTTCCACCCAAACATCAGTGTAAGCCATGACAGTGTGCATAATAGTGGCGGTCAAGGCCACGGAAAATTCTTCAATAAAATTAATCCCTCCGGCCAAGGCATTTTTGCCCCATTGCTTAACATCAGTAAGTTTTTTCAGGTCAGTACCTATCCATTGATCTTCGGCGCAAGTTGACGCGCCCTCTTTCAGGCCTTCTTGGCCCTTGCCGCTATCTCCTCCATTATATTGGCTCCAAACATAACCAGCTCTTTCACAAAGCATCTGGCGAGTTTGCTCTTCACCGTCAATATTCAGATATCCACCACCTTGACCGTCTAATGGAAAAGAGCCGCCATCATTCCCCGGGGTCATGGTGTCAGCATCCTTACTGATTTCTTCGGGCGTTAATTTAGAACACTTGCCGTTGTGCCACAAATAACCCTGCGACAAAAGCTCGGTGGTGTTGCACTCGTTCGGATTCATAATGCTTTCGGGAAAAAGATTGGGCATTGTTTTTCTTAAGGCATCCGCGCCATAGGCCACCAAATTATCAAACTCATTGGTCAAGCCGCCCGCCACCCTTTGCGCTTGCTCAAGAATTTTCTTTTTAAGATACTCGCCCACCCGGAAATTCAAAAAGCTGTTAATGTTGCCCATAACATCAGTGCTTAAATTTTTCGTCAAGTAAATATAAACATTAGTGTCTAAAGATTTTTTCAAGGCAGGAATCTGTTCAGCAAAACTTTTGCTCAAGCCCACATGCAGAACCTTGCTATAAAGGTCAATCATTTTATCATCCAAGGCCGACACCGCATCGGAATCTTTCAAAACCTCTTTTAGTTTTGAATTTAAGTCCTTGCCGATTTCGCCGGGCAAGCGCAGGGCTATTGGCTGGCTTAAAAACTGACCTATTTTATTACTAACAAAATTAGCCGGAATATTTTCTTTTTCGCATTTTTTAACGCATTGTTTGTTGGCTGGATCGCTTAAATAGGCTTCCATAGCTTCGTCAGAAAGCAAGGGAGTTCCCATATTGCATTTATTAGCGCAACGCTTCTGCAAAGTGCCTTCAGCTTTTTGGCTAACTTGGTCAGCTACTTCTTGGCCAATCATACCAGCAAGTTTATCGCTATTTTTAGTAAGTTGGTCAACTAAATAGTCAGCTGTGCCCTGTCCAATAGCCGAGCTAATCACCTCGTTAATGTTGGCAGGCAAGTCATATTTGGCTTCGCCAAAAGCCGAAGCCATACAATCACCGGTCATTTTTTCAATTTCTTCCAAGGTTTGATCAGCCAAAACCGAGAACAAGTTAGCTCGGCTGGCTTCCCGTATCACTAATTTATTTTGATCAACCATTTGCTGGTCATAGGGCGAGATGTTGGCGCCGAATGTTTCCACATTAGTTACCACATAAAAACGGTCATCTGATGGCTCTTTAATTTCCTCGTTAAAAACTGGTTGAGCGGCAAAGACCCTTCGAAACGGCTTAATAAAATCGCCCAAAGCCGCAAAAATTTTGAACTTGCCCCAAAATGTCTTGCCCAAAGCAGTGGGAGAGGGAGCCGCGGCCGCGGGAGTATTAAGTCCGGGGATTTCTTCGTTGCCCATAAACTCTTGCGTCCTCATTTCATAACCCCGACTAGCCAACATTCTTTTTTCATCGTCAATTTCCGGCTGGAAAATACCACCCTTACCTTCAAACAACAAATAATCCATAGCATTGCTGGCCAAAACCTTGCCTAATTTCTCTATTTGATCGCTCGCCAGCTCCAATTTAATAGCTTCCAGCTGGGGCACAATCTTAAACAAACGCACTATCTGATATTTAATAGAATAGGCCAAACGCCTGTCATTCATAGCGTCATTAGTTATCGCAGTGGTAAACTCTATCCATTTCTGGCCGCTTGATTCCGGGTAAAACACAGCCAAAACCGCCCAATCAGTCCAAGGTTTATTTTTGGTTATGTTCGGGTATTTATCATAATAGACGAACTCGCATTTTTCCCAGCTCGCGTCAGGCAACTGCGCCATCGCTGGTATAGTATCTGTATCTTTATGGTTAGGAGCGTAATATTCACCATAAGTCCATAAATCCGAGTAATCACTCGCCTTTACTGGCCGCGGACATTTAATTGGCGTAATGCCATCTCCTTTAACACTAACAGTCAAAACATTATTCAACCAGCAAGGAGTGTCTTCATATATCCCCACCGGCTGACCAGGAAAGGTGCCACAATTATTACATCTAGTCAGACAAAGATCTTGCGCGGTGGGATTAGTAATTCCAGCAAGATAAGTTTGCATCTCTGCGTAATCCATTCCGCCTGGCTTTATTACAAAATCCACGGGACCTTTCCTTTCAAGATGGGTTTTTGAGAGAGTGCCGCATTGACAAAACGCCAAAAGATTTTTCAAGCCGGGCCGTGGCGGAGTTTTGTTTTCAAAGGCCGGGTCGCCCTGCAAAATTCTTACGGCCTCGTTAATTGTGTTTTGCGCCCGACGATAAGGCGACAAAATCGCCATCTCGCCAGTGGCCGGATTTTCAGCCGTGCTGGAAGCAATGACATAGTCAATCATTTCTTTAACGCTAAACGAAGCAAAAGTTACATTGGAGCCATTTTTCTCTCCTTCAATCACTGGTATGGGCGGGATGTCAGGAATTTTTGTCTGGAAAAGCAGTAAATTAGGATTGATAATGTAAAGCAAGGCCCAAGAAGAGGCCACAATCAAAATTCCCAAAGAAGCGTTGCGCAATCTGGCTTTAGCGTCAATCAGCTTTTGCGCATTTTGCGAAGCTGTCACATAACTGGCGCCCGCCAAAACAATCAAAATCACGCAAGCCCCGGTAATGAGATAAAAAAATAAATAAAGAAAATATTTAACCACCAGGCCTAATTGTTTGCCTTTTTCATCGCTTACGCAGACGCGTTGCTTGTCAAAATCGTCGGGAAATGACTGTTGGCAACCCCGTATAATAACCGCGTCGCTTTTTTGCGCCAAAGAACCCACCCCCGGCACCGTGGGCCATTGCCAATCCAAGCC
>PFAV01000025.1:6318-6791 GCA_002773545.1 bacterium (Candidatus Gribaldobacteria) CG10_big_fil_rev_8_21_14_0_10_41_12
GTGTAAGCGGGCGCGGCCTGGGCAACCAAAACCGGCCCAACAGCCAGCAAACAAAGGCTAGTGGCGAAGATGGCTATAGCAATTTTCTTGGTAAATAATTTTCCGAAAAATCGCATTTTAATTATTAGAATTTAACTCCGAATAAACAATAGATGTAAACATCGGCAAAGCGTCCACCAACGGCACAGCTTCCAAGCCCATCTTCCAGCCCTGCTTTTTTAGAAAACGCAGCAAATTATCGCTCAAAAGCTTACCACCCTTATCATTGCTACCCATGCCCCGCGCCACCTGCCAAATACCCATAATGCCATAGCCAGCCAAGGAAATAACCGGGCCAAAAGCCAAGCCAATACCAAAAGCCGCGTCCAAGCCAATTAAAGCCAGACCGGCTCCGTCCAAACACGCTGCCAAAGTGAACATAATGAGCCCCTCGGGCGTGATGACGCGAGCCGTCCCGCCGCCCTCTTGGCTGG
>PFAV01000027.1:0-4489 GCA_002773545.1 bacterium (Candidatus Gribaldobacteria) CG10_big_fil_rev_8_21_14_0_10_41_12
CACTTGTCTTCCGGCTTGAAGTGCCTCTGCGAAGCTATTACCGTTCATATGACACAACCACTGACGTTGAAGGTCTTCTTTAGTAAAAGACCCCAAAGAAAAGCAGATTTGCTCAAATTCTAATGGACTATAACCGAATTCTTTCATAACAGCATTGTAGTATAGCGAATCGAAAATTACTGTGCGCATTTGGTTTCCTCCTGTTTTTATTTCTTATGAAGCTTTTAAAGATCGGCTTCAACAAAACTATTTTGTCGAAATTCACATTATCCTACAACAGTTTCATCCTTTTCGCAATCCTATTGGGTTCTGAAGGTGTCTTATAACCCCTTAATTTCGCTCACTTTTTCTCTTAAACCCGCCATATACTCCCAATCCCCTATTGTTATAATAAACTGCGGTGAAGGGAGCACAGGAATAAAGCCCCCATATGGGGGCTTTATTTTGCCGAAAGATTAAAAAGAAGTATAATGTAAACAATGTAAACCATGAAAACGCATCAAGGTGATTTATTCGCTGAAACAATTGAATCGGGAAATTTTGGAACATATTTATTTTTTGATACAGAAACCACTGGATTGCCGGCCAATTGGCAAGCGCCCATGAGCGACTTGGAAAATTGGCCCCGTCTGGTGCAAATTGCTTGGGTGCTATATGAAAATGGCGCTAAGGTTAGCCAGAGCGATTTTATTATTAAGCCAGAGGGTTTTGCCATACCAGTTGCCTCTTCAAGCATTCATGGCATCACCACCGAAATAGCTGAAAAAGAGGGCGTTTTATTGCAATTGGTATTGAATCAATTTCAAGGCTTAGTAATGCGAGCTGATTTTTTGGTGGCTCATAATATTAGTTTTGATGAAAAAATTGTGGGCGCGGAGTTTTTAAGAAAAAATATGCCCAATGGCCTGGTGGCTAAAAAAACTATTTGCACCAAAGAGATATCCACGAATTTTTGCGCCATTCCCAGCGTTCACGGCCGTAGTGGCTATAAATGGCCTAAGCTTTCAGAGCTTCATCTAAAATTATTTGGCGCGGAATTTATTGATTTTCATAACGCCTTGGCTGATGTTACCGCCACCGCCAAATGCTTTTGGGAAATGAAAAAACGCGGCATCATGTAAAAAAGCATTTTCTTTTGTTGGAACTTTCTGCTATACTCAAAGAGAAATTAATTAATTAAAAAATATATGGCCAAAAGAGCTAATGGGGTGGGCAAGCACGGCAAAACACACTCCCACAAAACAAAAAAGCGATTAGAAATAAAGAGAGCGATGTTGGCGGAGAAGAAAAGCAAAAAACAGAAGTAAAGTTTATGGAATCATTAATAAAAGCGGATATTTTCTTTTTTATATCTTCGGTGGCCACGATGGTGGCGGCATTTTTGGTTTCTATTCTGTTATTTTATTTAATTAAAGCGGGCAGAAATCTTCAGATAATTTGTAAAGCTCTTAAAGATAGTTTCAAGGAATCAGAAGAATTTGTGGCCGATCTCAAGGAACGCTTGGAAGATAATATTATTTTTCGGATATTTTTTCCTCGGCCAAGTAAAAAACGACGGTCTGGAATAAAAAAGGATAATATTAAGAAAGGTCATTAATTGAACCGAGGGCAGACCTCCTGAAAACTTGGGCTCCAGTTTGGGGAGGTCTGCCCTCGGTTCAAATATAAAAATATGGTAAAGAAAACAATAGCCAAAAAGCAAGGTGGTTCAAATGCGGCGGAAATGATTGCCCTTGGAGCGAGCTTAGCTGGTTTGGCGGCGGGCGCCTATTTTTTCCTTGGGCCAAAAGGCAAGAAAAATCAAAAGTATGCCAAGGCCTGGGCTATTAAAATGAAGGGTGATGTGATAGAGAAGCTGGAAACAGCCCGCGAGGTTAGCGAGCCGGTTTATCACCAAATTATTGACTCGGTGGCCGCCAAGTATGAAAAAGGAATGAAAGCCAGTCGCGAAGAAGTAAGCGAGTTGGCGCAGGACTTGAAAAAGCACTGGAAAACAATTAGCAACACAGGCCGAGCCGCCAAGCGCCAGACAGCGAAAAAGGCGGGAAAATAAGCAAATAAAAAATCGCCAAACAGGCGATTTTTTGGTAGAATAAAACAATAGCTTAACATATCATGACTTGCGCGCGAGGGGCGAGGAAGTTAATTTCAGGGAGTATTTTGAGGCCTATTTGCATGGTTCCGCCTACTGGCGGAAAATAGGCCGAAAACTAAGCGAACGAGCGGCTGGGTTAAAGCCAATTGATTGGCTTTAACGGGCGATTTAGGAAAACCCTCCGTGGTTTTCCGTTAAAAATCGCCCCGGACAGAGTGAGCGTCTCCCTGAAATTAACTCTCCGAGCCCCTAACATCAGCGTAAGTCCTACATATAATGAAAATAACATCAGCTCAATTTGCCAAAGGCGCGCGCGGCAGCGATAGTATTTTTGAAGACGGCATTCCCCAAGTTGCTTTTATTGGCCGTTCTAATGTAGGCAAGTCCAGTGTGATTAATTTTTTGGTTGGTCAAAATGATTTAGCCAAAACCAGCTCTTTTCCCGGGCGCACCCAAAAAATCAATTTATTTTTGATTAATAAGGCCTTGTATTTTGTTGATTTGCCCGGCTATGGCTACGCTAAGGTGCCCAATAAATTAAAGGATAGTTTGAGAGCTATGGTTAATTGGTATTTTTTCGTTTCTAATTGCCAGCAAAAAAAATTGTCTTAATCATTGACGCCAGCGTTGGCCTAACCAGAGATGACTTAGATATGCTTCATAGTTTAGAAGAACATCAGAAAAATATTATTGTGGTGGCTAACAAGGTAGACAAGATCAAGCCAGCAAAATACCAAGAGCAACTCAAAGCTATCAAAGAGCTTATTGGAGTCCATCAGATTATTCCTTTTTCAGCCAAAGATAAGATAGGAGATGTGGAATTGTTAAAGGAAATACTGTAAGATACTTATCATGCAAGGAAACGAAGCAGTAGTAAAATTTAAGGAAGTTTTTTTTGAGTGGTCGTTGAATAAGCCAATTTTGAAGGAGGCCAGTTTTACGGTGCGTAGAAATTCAAAAATTACCTTAATGGGGCAGAACGGCGCGGGCAAAAGCACAATTTTTCAACTGATAACCGGCCAAGCATCGCCCGACGCGGGTTCGGTGAGTATTAATCAGGACTTAACCATCGCCACTGCCAAACAAGTAATACCTCGCGAGGATTTGGACTTAACCATCACGGAATTTTTTGCTAAATGTTTTGCGGAAAAAATTTATAACATTGATAAAAGAATTGACGATGTTTTAGCCATAACCAACCTTACTTCTCCTCATAATCGGATAATTAAAAATCTTTCCGGCGGCCAGCAAGCGCGGCTCCTTTTGTCTTCAGCCCTAATCCAAGACCCGGATTTGCTTTTGTTAGACGAGCCCACCAATAATTTGGATAAAGCCGGCATTGCTCATTTAACAAAGTTTATTATGGAATATCCCAAGACCTGCATTGTTATTTCTCATGACGCTGACTTTTTGAACACTTTTACGCAAGGCGTTTTATACTTGGATATATTTTCTAAAAAAGTTGAGCAGTATACCGGCGACTACTTTTCTGTGGCTAAGGAAATTAAGGCGCGCTTGGAAAGAGAACGCATGACCAATGTTCGGCTGGAAAGAGACATTACTCATAGAAAAGAGCAAGCCAACTTTTTCGCTCAAAAAGGCGGGCATTTGCGCGATGTCGCTTCAAATATGAGAAAAGAAATTGCCAAGCTGGAGGGTGAAATTGTTGACTTAAGAAGAGAAGACAAAACCATTAAAAAATTTACCATTCCTTCGCAGGAAGATATTGGCGGGGTAATTTTGCAATTAAATTCGGTGGCCGTGGCTGTTAATCATAAATTTGTTAATAAAAAAGTAGATGTAACCTTGAACAAGAGAGAAAGATTGCTTTTGGTTGGACCCAATGGCATCGGCAAAACCACGCTTTTAGAAAAATTGGCCTTAGGCGCCGCTCAAGGCGAGCGCGTCAAAGAGGGCGTGAAAATTGGCTATTATCGTCAGGACTTTTCCACACTGGACTTTAACGCCACTGTCTACGAAACGCTTTCTGAGGCCATGGCTAGCGATGGCACCGAGCAAAGTATGCGGGCTCACGCGGCCGGGTTTCTTTTAGACAATGAAATACTAAAAGCCAAAATTGGCTCTTTGTCGGAAGGCCAAAAGGGCTTAGTGGCCTTTGCGGCCATTGCCTTAGAAAAACCAGGCCTGCTCATTTTAGACGAGCCCACCAACCACATCAATTTTCGCCACATTCCAGTAATTGCCAAGGCCATCAACGACTTTGAGGGCGCTATGATTTTAGTCAGTCATAGCAAAGATTTCGTAGAGAAAATAAGAGTAGACACCACGCTGGATTTGGGCGCGCTTTAGTAAGAGATGGTTGCAAAACTATTTCGTAGCGAAATTTTAGATTTTCGAGCGAGGCGAGGAAGACGAGCAAAATGTTTTGAGGCC
>PFAV01000027.1:4521-7840 GCA_002773545.1 bacterium (Candidatus Gribaldobacteria) CG10_big_fil_rev_8_21_14_0_10_41_12
AAATTGATGGCTTGCTTTATGGGAAAAAGGGTGTATAATAGTGGTATGATTCCTAGATTTAAGAAAGCTCTAAAAATTACCGACTCGCGCTTAAAAAAGGAAGAGTTTTTAGAAGAGCACAATCGGCTCTCGCCTGAAAGCTTGCGGGCTACTATGCCCTTGCTTTCTCGTTTTAAGGAAGAAAAGGCCTTGCTTTTTCAAGATGACAATTGGTCTATAGATAAATTTAGAAGGCCGTTCATTTTGTGGCTTACTTCTACGACTTTAGAGGGTCGATAGTAATTTTGTTTTTGACTAACTGTTTTTTGTATGCTATCATCATAGCAAGGTAGTTGCTTGATAATTTCGTCGAGTTTATTCAAACAGCTAAACTTTAGGATAAAACCTTAAAAAAATTAATTTAATTATCACAATAATATGGAAGGAGTAATTGAAACCCTGACAGAAAAAGGATTTGGATTTATTAAAGTTGAAGGCGAAGCAAAAGGATTGTTTTTCCACAGCAATGAGCTCAAAGGCGTGACCTACGCGGAGCTGAAAGTTGGCGATAAAGTCACTTTTGAGAAAGCCGACTCTCCCAAAGGACCCAACGCGATCAATGTATCTCGTGTCTAAAATGGGAACATTCTCATGCAAACCATTTAACAAGAAACTCCCAATCTGGGAGTTTTTTGTTGGAAATGTTAAGATTAAAAATATAAAAGCTAAAACAATGGACAAAATTGAAAAAGAATTTGAGGTGGCGGTTATTGGGGGCGGGCCTGCCGGCATGATGGCCGCCATTAAGGCAAGCGAAAAAGGCAGTAGGGTTGTTTTGATTGAAAAAAATCTAAACCTTGGCAAAAAGCTTTTAATTACTGGGGGCGGCCGGTGCAACATTACTCAAGCCGAGTTTAATAATAAAAAGTTTGTGGAGAAATTAGGGAAAAAAGGTCAGTTTCTTTTTTCCGCTCTGGCTGTTTTTGGCCCGAAACAAGTTTGCGAATTTTTTGAGAAAAATGGCTTGCCTGTAAAAACAGAAAGGGGCGGGCGGGTTTTTCCTGTTTCGGATAAATCGCCAGATGTTCTAAATGTTTTATTAAAGCGCTTGAATAAAAATAAAGTTAAGCTGTTGTTGGGGCAAGAAGTTGTCGGGCTTAATGTTAAAGACGGAAAAATTGTCAGTATAAAATTAAAAGAAAAAGAGATATTTGCCAAAATAATTATTTTGGCCACTGGCGGCAAGGCCTATCCCGGCACTGGCTCAACTGGCCAGGGATATTTTTGGGCCGAAAAAATGGGGCACAAAATTATTAAGCCCTTGCCCTCCTTGGTGCCGTTAGAAATCAAAGAAAGCTGGGTGGCTGGTTTGTCGGGGTTGGGCTTAAAAAATGTCAGAGTTGATGTTTTTCAAAATAATAAAAAGATTGATGAAAAATTTGGAGAAATGCTTTTTACTCATTTTGGCGTGAGCGGGCCGATTATTCTTGATTTAAGCAAAAGGATAGGCGAGCTTATGCCCAAAGGAGAGGTAACCTTAAAAATTGACTTAAAGCCAGCTCTGGACATTTTAACCTTAGACAAAAGATTGCAAAGGGATTTTCAAAGCAAGCGGATTTTTAAGAATTATTTGCCAGATTTAGTTCCACAAAAATTAGGCGACTTAATTGTTAGGTTTACGAAAATAAGCCCGGATAAAAAATTGAATTCTATTAACAAAGAAGAACGAAAAAAACTTATCAATGTTTTGAAAGCCGTAGAGTTAACCGTCAGGGGCGCGATTGGTTTTGGCCAGGCGATTATTACTAGCGGAGGCATTGATTTGCAAGAAATTAACTCGCGAACTATGCGCTCAAAAATTATTAAAAATTTATTTTTGGCGGGCGAAATCATTGACTTAGATGGCCCGACCGGCGGCTATAATTTGCAAATTTGCTGGAGCACAGGATATATTGCGGGAAGCAACGCTACTAATTTAATTATGTAAATATGCTTATTGATGATGTCAAAATTAAAGTAAGGGCGGGCGCCGGGGGTGACGGCAATGTGGCTTTTAATAAAACAAAGCTAACTCTTGGCCCAACCGGGGGAAGAGGGGGCAATGGAGGCAGTGTTTATTTTGAGGGCGTGGCTGATTTGGGCGCTTTAAGCCAGTTTCGCTATAAAAAGGACTTAATCGGCGAAGACGGCGAAAAAGGAGGAAGCCAGTCCAAGGATGGATCAGACGGTCGGGATTTGGTTTTGCAGGTGCCAGTGGGCACGGTTGTTCATAATCTATTAACCAAGGAGGACAACGAAATAGTGGCTATTGGCCAACGGCTTTTGGTGGCTGAAGGAGGCAAGGGCGGCCATGGCAATTTTACATTTCGCTCTTCAACCAACACCAGCCCTAAGCAGTTTGAAAGGGGCTTGTTGGGTGGCGAATGTAAGTTGCGGCTGGAGCTAAAACTAATTGCTGATGTGGGCTTTGTCGGCTTGCCCAATGTGGGCAAAACAAGTTTGTTAAATTATCTGACCGAGGCCAAAAGCAAAGTGGCCAATTATCCTTTTACCACCCTTGAGCCGAATTTAGGAGTTTATTTTGAATTGATTTTAGCTGATATTCCCGGGCTGATTGAAGGGGCAAGCGAAGGCAAGGGCCTGGGCATTAAATTTTTACGACACATTGAAAGAACCAAAACCCTCTTTCATTTTATTTCTGCTGATTCCCCCGAGCCCCTGCGCGATTATGAAATTATCAGAAACGAGCTCGGCTATTATAATCAAGAATTATTAAACAGAACTGAATATATTTTTTTAAGCAAAATCGACTTGGTCAGTAAAGAAGAGCTTGCCCCAAAATTGGAAGAGTTAAAAGTGTTAAACAAAGCAGTAATCCCAATTTCCGTAATTGACAGCGCCAGCCTTGCCCAAGTTGAAAAACTCCTGCGCGAAATCATCAAACAAAAAAGTATATGACCATTACTTTACGAAAATTAAAAGAACAGTTAGAAAAAATTAAAGCGATGGGTTTTGTCAAAACTCATAGAGCGCATGACACAGGCATTGGTAAAACCCTTGAGGATCTTTTAGGTATTAAGGAAAATAATTTACGGCTTCCTGACATTGGTGAAGTTGAATTAAAAGCTAAAAGAATTGATTCTATCAGCATGCTTACTCTTGCCACAAAATCGCCAGAGCCGAAAGGAGTTAATAAAGTTTTGTTTGAAAAATATAAATATTTAGATAAAGAGGGAAAATACAATTTACATTGAGATGGTTGCAAAACTATTTCGTAGCGAAATTTTAGATTTTCGAGCGAGGCGAGGAAGACGAGCAAAATGTTTTGAGGCCGTAGCCC
>PFAV01000027.1:7854-14307 GCA_002773545.1 bacterium (Candidatus Gribaldobacteria) CG10_big_fil_rev_8_21_14_0_10_41_12
AAAATTGTAGCAGGAATAGTTTTGCAACCATCTCATTCTACTGTTTGCGGATCGCGAAACAATCCGCAGTCATTTAGAGTTGTTTTCGAGGGCGAAAAGCTTGTTTTAAAAAATAAATCTAAAATAGAGGTGTATTGGCCTATTTCTATTCTTGATGATGTTTTGAAAGTAAAATTAGATAAAATTTTATTAGTATTCGCGGAAACAAAGGGAGAGCGAAAAATTAAAAATGAAAAGTTCCGCTTTGCAGAAGCTTATTTACTTTCGAAATTAAATACCAATAAATTTAAATTGGCTGTTGAAAGCGATAAACTAAAAGTTGATATTAGGATAGGCGTTTATAGAAGTGGAGAAAACAAAGGAAAATATCACGATCATGGCACAGGTTTTAGGATAAACAAAAGAGATTTCTTGCATCTTTTTGACAAACTTACTCAAATTATTTAGTTTTTCCTTAAAATAACAATACTTTCTCTATTCATTGTTTCTTCTAACGCTCCAACAATATTTGTGGGCGAGTTTTTGTTTGGCATTCTTTTGCCCGGGATATTTCTCACAAAAACATCTTCGCAAGTAAAGCCAATTTTTTCGCCCAACTCCGCAATTATAAAATCTGTTGGTATTCGCACTTGTTTTACAAGCCGATTGCCAATTACCATGCAAAAGTACTTCTTTGGTTTTAATATTTTATAGGCCTGCTTGAGGCAGTCATTTAAGCCGATATAAAAACTTAAAACATCTTTGGCTCTTTTCCCGTCTATTTTTGCGATTTTATACAAAGAATCTTTTAAATAACTTGAATTTAAAGAGTGTTCAAGGGTTTTTGTCGCTTTCCCGCCAAGCAATTCATTATCCACCCCGGAGGCCTTGTTTGGATCTTCAAAAATATCTATCCATTGAGCCGAAAGGCGGGAAAATTGGCCATAAGCCACTGTTGTTCTGCTGTCGCCATAGGGTGGGGAGGTGATAATGCAATCGATCGAGCTGTCTTTTATACCATTAGTTTTTGAGGAATCACCATAAATTATTTTAGTCCATTTTTCTTTGTCTACATCTTTGTAAAAATCAGTCATTCCTTTTATATTCGCCTCTGTTTTCTTTTTGAAAATTCCTAAAACATCAGGGCTATAATTTTCTAACTTTTCTTTTTTCATTCTAATAAGCTTAAACTCGCCATTTTTTGTGTTTGAGGATAATCGAACAGTCTCGCTGAATGAAACTATAAAATAATTTCGTATAGCCTCGTCTTTTATTTTCAAAATTGCTTTCTTAATTTTTGCTAACTGAGTAACAACTTTTTCCTTGAACCAAAAATCAATATTATTAAAATTTGGCTTTTCAATTTCTATATCTTTTATCCTTTCGATTTCGGAAAGTAGTTTGAAGTATTCATTTGTAAGCGCAAGGGGATTGATCGGCGTTGTTTTAGCTTTTGCCAAAAAGATTGCCAACGGGTTCAGGTCAATACCATAAGCGTTTATTTTTAGAAGCTTGCTTTCAACTAACGCTGTGCCAGATCCGCAAAAAATATCGCAGATTGTTTCGCCTGGTTTGCTATAGTTTTCCAAAAGCCGCTTTGCAACTTGGGGGATAAACATTGCTGGGTAGGTGTGTATTCCGTGGGTATATGTTTTTATTTTTTCGCCCCTGTAATCCCACGAATAATCGATTCTTCTAACATATTTTTCATCTTTTACTTTCTCTTTTTCAATTTGTGTTTCTAAGTTTCTGATGATTTTTACAACAATTCCTCGTATTTCAACTTCTTGTCTATAAATGGGGAAAAGCGTGGGGTTTGCAGGTTGTAATCGGATTCTATTTTTTTCTCTATAAAGTTTTTTTAGCGTTGCTTCGTTATCGTCAATTATAGCAACAACTGTTTGGCCGTTGTCGGCATACTCTTGTTTTCTAATAACCACGATATCGCCATCAAAAATTCCCTCGTCAATCATACTGTTGCCTTGCACTCGTAATGCGTAGTTTTTGCCATACTTTCCAACTTCGTCCCTTGAAACAGTTATTGTTTCGCCCGGAGTTTCAATCGCTTCAATGGGTTGCCCAGCTGTGATTATTCCAATTAAAGGCACCTCGATTGTTGTTTTTTCGTTTCTGGTTGAAACCGCTCTTGGCTGGTTTTGCTCTTTCTGTAAGTAGCCAGCTTCTTGGAGTTTTTTAACATAGTGATGGGCAGTGGAAACAGAAACTACTTTTAGATATTTTTTAATTTCTTCAAGAGATGGCGCAAACCCCTTCTTTTTTTGAAAAGAAGTTATAAAATCAAGAACAAATTTTTGGCGTTCGGTAAGCATAAGTTAAACTATTGACTTTCTATTTATTTTCTAATACAACTCTAATTGTAGACGATTCAAAAGATGTCGTCAATAGGCAAATTCCGTGCATGAATAATTTAAAATCCTGGCTAAGCCAGGGTTCTTATTTGTTTTACAAAAAACTACACTTTCTGCTCTATAGAGCAGAAAGTGTAGTTTTTTACTTTTTGCGGGAGTCGCGCTTGCGGTCAAGTTCGGTTAGGAATTTTTTTCGCAAACGGATATTTTTCGGGGTAATTTCCAGATATTCGTCGTCTTTCATTATTTCCAGCGCGCGTTCCAAGGAAAGATTAAACCGGGGAACAAGCTTAATCGCTTCGTCAGAGCAACTGGCTCGCGTGTTGGTAAGATGCTTGCCCTTAGTTGGATTAACGGCCATATCATCGCCCTTTGAAGTGTTGCCAACTACCATGCCTTCATAAACTTCCTCGCCCGGGCCGATGTAAAGAGCGCCTCTCTCTTGCAAGTTCCATAAAGCAAAGCTCAAGGCCTTGCCCGTGGCCATAGAAGCCATTGAGCCAACATCATGTTTTTCAATATCCCCGGCGAAAGACCTGAAGCCGATAAATTGGCTGCAAATAATGCCCTCGCCCTTGGTGTCTATGACAAACTCGCCCCGATACCCCAATAAGCCCCTAGTGGGAATTTCAAAAACTATGCGAGTGTGATTTTGTTCGGGCCCCATACTTGTCATCAGCCCTTTTCTTTTGGAAAGTTTCTCAACAACTACCCCCGAGGCCTCATTGGGAACATCAATGGTAACCTCTTCAAATGGTTCCATTTTTACGCCATTTTTTTCTTTAATAATAACTTGGGGCTGGGAAACCTGAAGCTCATAGCCCTCTCGCCTCATATTTTCTAATAATATGGCAATGTGCAATTCGCCCCGGCCTGAAACCGTAAAATAGGCCATTTCAGAAAAATCTACTTTTAAGCCCACATTAACTTCAAGCTCTCTTTCCAGCCGTTCTCTGATTTGCCTGATGCCCACAAATTTTCCATCTTGTCCAGCCAACGGCGAGCTGTTCACTAAAAAGTTTAAGGAAATGGTTGGCTCGTCAATATTAATTGAAGGCAAAGCGGGTTGGTTTTTGTCGGCGCAAATTGTTTCGCCAATAAAAATATCAGGCAAGCCAGCAATCATGACAATGTCGCCGGCCACCGCCTCTGGCACTTCCACTCTTTGCAGGCCTGAAAAAGAAAATATCTTTAGTATTTTGCCAGCTCTGGCTTCGCTGGTCGGTGTTTTGATAAAAACATTACTGCCTGTTTTGGCCACGCCTTCATAAATGCGACCAATGGCTAATCGGCCCATAAAATTGTCGTAGCCCAAATTAAATGGTTGGATTCTCAATGGCTGTTGATTTAATTCATCATTGGAAGAGGAAGGTATTTTGTCGCAAATAACATCTAAAAGCGGAGTTAAATCAGTTGAGCCGTCTGCTAAATTAAGCTTGGCAATGCCTTCTCTAGCTACAGCGTAAAGGCAAGTAAAGTTGAGCTGTTCTTCAGTGGCGCCAAGGTCATAAAAAAGCTCAAAGACCTTGTCATGCACCCAGTCGGGCCGGGCGGCCGCCTTGTCAATTTTATTAATCACTAAAATTGGTTTTAAGCCCAGCTCTAATGACTTTTTTAAGACAAATTTGGTTTGGGGCATGGGGCCTTCTTGAGCATCCACCACTAAAAGCACTGAATCAATGGATCGCAATACCCGCTCCACTTCCGAACCAAAATCAGCATGGCCGGGAGTGTCCACGAGATTTATCTTGGTGTCTTTGTAATAAATAGAAGCGTTTTTGGAATAAATAGTAATGCCTCGTTCAAGCTCTAAAGCGTTGGTGTCCATAGTAGCCCCTTCCATAGCAAAACCCGTCTGGCGCATTAAAGCGTCAGTTAAACTTGTTTTGCCATGGTCCACATGGGCGATAATTGCGATATTTCTAATTTCCATAACCCCAAAATCATAACACAAATAATTTGAAATAGCAATTTGAAACAGCCATCTGGGCAAGGTATAATAAACACACATTATTTATATTTATGACACAAGAGGAGGCATTAGAAATTTTGAAAACCGGGGGGAATGTTTTTTTGACTGGGGAGCCCGGGTCGGGCAAAACCTATACGGTTAATCAATATGCTGATTATTTAAGAGAGCATAATATCCAGCCAGCCATCACGGCCTCCACTGGCATTGCCGCTACGCATTTGAACGGCATTACTATCCACTCGTGGGCGGGTATTGGCATAAAAGAGCATCTTTCCAAGAACGAATTAGAGAAAATCGCCAAAACCGCCTATGTTAGAAAGCGGGTAGAAAAAGCGCATATTTTGATTATTGATGAAATTTCTATGTTAGAGGCAAACACTTTTACTATGGTTGATTTGGTCTGCCAACAAATTTTTCAATCCAAAGAGCCGTTTGGCGGGTTACAAGTGGTGGTGGCGGGCGATTTTTTTCAATTGCCGCCAATCGCCAAGTTTGGACAAGTTTCACAATTTGCTTTCAAGTCGCCAGCTTGGCAAAAAGCTAATTTCGCGGTTTGTTATTTAACCGAGCAGTATCGGCAAGATGACTTGGCTTTTTTAACAATGTTGTCGGCCATCAGAACCAATGGTTTTACTGAAAAACATTTGCAAAATATTCAAACTCGTATTATTGAGCCCGATAAATCGCCTAAAGACATCACCCGTATTTTTTCACATAACATGGATGTGGATAGGGTCAACAGTCAAGAACTTGGTCAGCTTCCTGGTGAGACAAAATTTTTCCAGATGTTTTCTCGGGGTCAGAGAAATTTTGTCGCGAGTTTGAAAAAGGGTTGTCTTTCGCCAGAAACACTGGAGTTAAAAAAAGACGCTTGCGTCATGTTCACTAAAAATAATCTTAAAGAGGGGTTTGTTAATGGAACAATTGGCAAGGTTATTGGCTTTAACGAGGAGAGCAATTATCCGATTGTGCGCATAACCAGCGGGGAAGAAATTGAAGTGTTGCCCATGGAGTGGACAGTTGAAGAGCACGGCGACATTAAAGCCAGAATTACCCAAGTGCCCTTGCGATTGGCTTGGGCCATTACTATTCATAAAAGCCAAGGTATGAGCTTAGATATGGCGGTGATGGATTTACAAAAAGTATTTGAGTTTGGCCAGGGCTATGTGGCCTTGTCCCGGGTGCGGAGGTTATCGGGGCTTTATCTTTTGGGCTATAACCAAAAGGCGTTTTTGACACATCCGGAAATGCAAAATCAGGATAAAATTTTCCGAGAGCAATCCCAGCAGGTTCAGAAAGATTTTGTTTTAATATCAAAGGATAAAATTGGCCAAAAACAAAATGACTTTTTAACAGCTTGCGGTGGATCATTGTCTAAACAAGCGCTAAGCAAGAAAAGCCCGGCAATGAAAAAAGAAAAGATAAGCACTTATGATAAAACTATGGCTTTAATTAACCAAGGAAAAAACATTGAGGAAATCACCAGGGCTCGCGGTGTTACCCAAGGAACAATTATCAGTCATTTGGAAAATCTAGTCTTAAAAGAAAAAATTAATTATGAGGGCTTAGAGCATTTAGTTGAGGAGGGCTTGCTGGCGAAAATACCAGAAATCGGCCAAGTTTTTCGCGAGCTTGACACTGATAAACTTTCAGTAGTTTTTGAAAAGTTTGCTGGCGAGTATTCTTACGACCAACTGCGCCTGGCCAGATTATTTATGTCTTTTAACGCAATTTGATGTCGCTATCTATACAAGAAAAGGTGGTAAAAAGTGTCGTGTGGTAGCCAAAAAACAGGTGCTTGACATCTCTGGTGTAGTATAATATACTACAAACATACATTTGTAGTATAAAGTAATACATATGAATCAAGAGCTAATTCAATATTTACAACAACAAATTAGAACAACTGATGAGCGATTGAAGCGCTTTACACATAGCATAGAAGGGAAAAAATATCCTAATCGTTTTATGTTTGTAAAGTTACGGCAATACATAAACGATTTTTTGAGTAAGAAACCTGGCAACAAAATGGTAATTATTCCAGGATTTAGGGGTGTGGGCAAAACAACATTAATGGCTCAAGTTTGCGTAGAATATAAAAAAAAGATTGACAATGTTTTATTTTTATCTATT
>PFAV01000074.1:0-509 GCA_002773545.1 bacterium (Candidatus Gribaldobacteria) CG10_big_fil_rev_8_21_14_0_10_41_12
CTACGGCCTCAAAACATTTTGCTCGTCTTCCTCGCCTCGCTCGAAAATCTAAAATTTCGCTACGAAATAGTTTTGCAACCATCTCATTGTGTTTTTATAATCCACGAACAATTCTTTTTTATAATACTTGGTCTTAAGGAATACCAATAAAATAACCCTCCAAAAATTACTATGGCTAAAATAATAAATCCTATGTATTGTTTTTTTACTCATATTTATTAGAATTTGGCTCGTTTTTCGCGTAAAATACGAGTAAAGTGTGCCCCCAGCAGGAATTGAACCCGCCTCAGCTCCTTAAAAGGGAGTTGCTTTACCGATAAGCTATGGGGGCGAAAAGCATAATATGCTTTTCGCGGGAATTTTAGAAAACCCTCTGGGTTTTCGTTAAAAAATTCCCCGGGTCGCGCGGAATATAATATCTATTCCTTTTCCGCGCGATACAATGAGATGGTTGCAAAACTATTCCTGCTGCAATTTTATCTTTTCGGCTGCGTCATCGTCAGACTTCG
>PFAV01000074.1:611-5835 GCA_002773545.1 bacterium (Candidatus Gribaldobacteria) CG10_big_fil_rev_8_21_14_0_10_41_12
AGTAATTTTTTCTGTTCTTTGGTCAGTTTCTTTGGCGTTATTACCTGCAATTCTACAAATAAATCGCCTCTGCTCCAACTGCCAAAGTGCGGTATGCCTTTGCCTCCAATGCGGAAGACCTTGCCTGACTGCGTGCCTTCGGGCACTTTTAAGGAAATTTTCTTGCCTTCTAATATCTCTAATTCTATTTCGCCACCTAATGCCGCCAAAGAAAAACTGATAGAATAAGTGGCCAGCAAATCATCGCCTTTTCGTTCAAAAAGCGGATGTGGTTTAATGGCTATTCTGATATAGAGATTGCCCGCCTGCCCGCCTCGCTTGCCCGCTTCCCCGGCCCCATCTATCCTCAATGTTTGGCCAGTATCAACCCCAGCTGGAATCATCACTTCTATTTCTTCGGTTTGGCGCAATCGTCCCTCGCCTCGACAAACATTACAGGGTTTTTCTGGTATTTTACCTTCGCCCTTGCACTCCGGGCAAACCGCGTCTTGCGAAAAGGTTAATGGCCCTAATTTTCTCATTTGTTGCACCCAGCCCGTGCCTTGGCAAGAAAAACATTCTTTAATTTTGGCGTTGCCTTCCGCTCCCGCGCCACTGCAACGAGAGCATTTAGCCATTTTACTCAAAGAAACTTTTTTAGCAACATCTTTGAGCGTATCTTTCAAGTCAATCATTAATTCTACTTCTATGTCTTGACCTTTGTTTTTTGGTTTTTTGCGAGAGCCACTGCCCTGGCCAAAACCAAAACCGCCGAACAAATCTTCAAAGTTTAAGCCGCTAAAATCAAACCCGCTGTTTTGCCCGCCAAAAGAATTAAAGTCAAACCCGCCGCCTCCCGGCCCGCCAGCGTTACCAGCCCCCCCCTCAAAGACCCGACCAAATTGGTCGTATTGAGCGCGTTTATCTTGGTTGCTTAAAACTTGGTAGGCCTCGTTGATTTCTTTGAACTTTTTTTCATCGCCGCCTTTTTTGTCGGGGTGATGTTGGTGAGCTAATTTACGATAGGCCTGTTTAATCTCCTCTTGAGAGGCGGTTTTATTGATGCCAAGTGTTTGATAATAATCTGACATAAAAAATTATTTTTCTTTATACTCTCCTTCTTCTGCTTTTGGTTGCTCGTCGCTGGGCTGGTCGCCTTGCTCTGGCTGTTGGGGCGGTTGTTCGGCTTGCTTGGCTTTATACATTGCCTCGCCGATTTTTTGAATAACTTGCGACAGCTCCTCGGTTTTCTTTTTGATCTCCTCTATATTATCATCATCTTTTATTTTTTTCAATTCACTAATTTTTTGCTCGGCCTCCTCTTTGGCGTCTGGGGCGATTTTATCGCCCGCTTCTTTGATAGTTTTTTCCGAGGCGTAAATTAAATTGTCAGCCAAATTAACGGTTTCAATTAGGTCGCGCTTTTTTTTGTCTTGCTCGGCGTGAATTTCCGCGTCCTTTCTCATTTTTTCAATTTCTTCTGACGACAGCCCGGAAGCGCCTTCAATCCTAATTGATTGGGACTTACTGGTGGCTTTGTCTTTGGCTGACACATTCAAAATGCCATTGGCGTCAATATCAAATGACACTTCAATTTGCGGCACGCCTCGGGGAGCGGCTGGAATGCCATCTAAGATGAAATGACCCAAGGTTTTGTTGTCGCGCGACATTGGCCGCTCGCCTTGCAAAACCTTGATTTCCACCGAGGGCTGGCTATCGGCCGCCGTGGAGAACACCTGGGATTTGGCCGTGGGTACAGTAGTGTTTTTAGCAATTAAGACAGTGCTCACTTGGCCCAAAGTTTCAATGCCCAAGCTCAAGGGCGTTACATCAAGCAATAAAACATCTTTAATGTCGCCTTGCATAATGCCTCCTTGGATAGCCGCCCCAATAGCCACCACTTCGTCAGGGTTGATTTCTTTGTTGGGCTCTTTGTTGAATAATTTTTTAATTTCTTCCTGGATTTTGGGCATACGGGTTTGTCCGCCCACCAAGACAATCTCTTCAATGTCTGATGGCTTTAAGTTTATTTCCTGCAAAGTTTGCTTAACCAAGTCAATGGAGCGCTTGATGTCGTCGCCCACCATATCTTCTAATTTGGCCCGGCTTAATTTTAAGAGTAAATGCTTGGGGCCTGATTCGCCCGAGGTAATAAAGGGCAAGTTAACTTCAGTTTCCAAACTAGTAGACAGCTCAATCTTGGCCTTCTCGGCCGCTTCTTTAATTCTCTGCAAGGCCAAAGTGTCTTTAGACAGGTCAACGCCTTGCTCTTTTTTGAATTCAGCCACCACCCACTGCATTATTTTTTGGTCAAAATCATCTCCCCCTAAATGAGTATCCCCGCCGGTGGCCTTAACCTCCACCGTGTCTTGAGAAACATCTAAAATAGAAATGTCAAAAGTGCCTCCGCCAAAATCATAAACCACAATTTGCTGGTTTTTCTTTTTGTCTAAGCCATAAGCCAAGGCGGCGGCGGTTGGTTCGTTAATCACTCGCAGAACTTTTAGGCCGGCAATTTCGCCCGCTACCTTGGTGGCTTTGCGTTGGGAGTCGTCAAAATAAGCCGGGCAGGTAATTATGGCTTCGGTAATTGGTTCGCCCAGTTTGTCTTCGGCGTCTTGTTTTAACTTTTGCAAAATCATAGCGGAAATTTCTTGGGGAGTGTGCCACTTGTCGCCTATCTTTACTTCTATTCCCCCGCCCTCGCTTTTTTCTCGCAGTTCATAGGATAAAAGCGCTTTGTCTTTGCGTACTTCTTCATCGTTAAAATTACGCCCAATCAGCCGCTTGATAGAGAAAATAGTATTTTGCGGGTTGGTGATGGCTTGCCTTTTGGCAATTACGCCCACCAAGCGTTCGTTGTTTTTGGTTAAAGCCACGATGGAAGGCGTGGTGCGGCCGCCCTCTTTATTTTCAATGATGCGAGCCGAGCCGGCTTCCACAATGGCCATAGCTGAATTAGTTGTGCCCAGGTCAATACCTAAAATTTTTGACATAGTTTTTTTATTTATTATTATTTTATTATTTTAACTTTTACTGCTCTTAACAACTCTCCATTTAACAGATAGCCCTTTTGTATCACCTCCGCCACTGTGCCCGACTCCCCTTCTCCTCCAACCTCTTCTATGGCTTCGTGAAACTCCGGGTTAAATTTTTCGCCCAAGGCCTTAATTTCTGCGAGGCCTTGTTTTTTTAGTTCTTCTAAAAATTTAGAGTTAGCCAGGAAAATGCCTTTGAGCCAATCCTCATTTTGCAAATTTTCAGGAATATGATTTTGCGCGCGCTCTAAGTCGTCGCAAAATTCGCAAATCTTCAAAAGCCAATCCTGGTCAATTTGTTTTTTCAGCCAGGTAATCCTTTCACTTTCGTTTTTCTTGTAGTTGGCCAAATCAGCCACGGCGCGTTGCCAACCAGCCAGATAATCGTCGCGAAGTTGTTCGCATTTTTTTTGTTCATCGGTATTTTGTTCTTCTATATTATTTTCTAAATCCATATAATTTTATTTAGCCTATCTTAAACTTTTTTTCGCAAAAAGGGCATTTAATAGCCGAGCAGTCGTTGGGTTCGCCTAAAACAACCAGCTCTAAATTTTTTATTGAATTGTCGTCTTTAAGCTTGTTTTTATGGCGCACTGTTTCATTGGGTTTTAGCTCCCTGCCCAAGAATTGTTCCATAATCAAGCGGTGTTCGGGCAAATAACCTTTTTTATTGGCGGTAGGGTGCTCGGGCAGAAAAACCATAATATAGCCGCTTTGGCTGTCTTTATACTTGCCTCCTTTCCAATAGGGATTGTTGGGGCCGCTTCTATCGGCCTCGTAAGGTCGGACTTTCCTGATTTCAAAACGAGCCGCCCAACGCGAAATGGTGGTAATGTTCACCCCGCAGTTCAGGGCTATTTCTGAAATGGTTAGCTCTTCGGTGAGGTATTTTTTGCAAAGCCAATTTTTATTTTGGTAATTTTTTTCCATCTCTCACAGTTATTATAATCCATTATAATAAATTAGCACTCAATGTCAAGGGTGCTAATTGCCTCAAGGATATCCACAGCCCAAAATTATTTTTTAATAGGTTGATGTGTTAAAATAAAAGAATGTTAAATACCATTAAGGCCAGAAATATTACTTGGGTTGATATCAAAGAACCAAATGAAAAGGACTTGCAGTGGTTAAAAGATAATTTTAGCTTGCATCCTTTGGTTTTGAAAGAACTCCCCCCCCAACTTGATTATCCCAAAATAGAACAATTCGGGCGCTATCTATTTTTGGTGCTTTTTTATCCTTTTTATGACAGCCGCAGTTTTCGCACCATACCCATTGAGCTTGACATAGTGGTTTCTAAAAATTATATCATTACCAATCATTATAAAGACATTGTTCCCTTGAAAGCTATTTTTGACAAGTGCAATCTTTATGAAAATATTAGGGAAGAATACACGCAAAAAGGCGCCCACAGCTTGCTTTACCGCATTGTTAATGAAATTTTATCAGCCAGCTTCCCCAAATTAAGCCATATTAAACAAAATGTTGACGAAATTGAAGCGGCCATTTACGCGGAGCAATATAAAGAAAGCGTGCAAAAAATTTCTTTGGTCAGACGAGATATTATCGGCTTTCAGAGAATTGTTGAGCCCCAAGGCCTGGTTTTAAGAGGTTTGATTGAAAAAAGCGAGTCATTTTTTGACGAGGATATTGCTCCTTATTTTCGTTCCCTGCTCAATACCCATAATCAAATAAGCACTATTTTATCAACCCAAAGCAAGATATTGGACGCTTTGGACACCACCAATCAATCATTGATTAACACTCGCACCAACTCTACTATGAAAGCGCTCACTATGTTTTTGGTCTTATTGTATCCATTTTCGCTTTTTGCGGATATTTTTAGTATGAACGGCCAGTTTTTACAATGGACAGCCAAGCCCCATGATTTTTGGCTTGTTTACGGCCTAATGTTTGTCGGATTTTTTGGCCTCTTATTAATGCTGAAAAAGAAAAAGTGGCTGTAAAATTAAATGCAACAAGTATGAACGATCGTTCTTGTTTGTTGCAATATTGTTATTTATAAAACGCGCGGGAAAACCTTAGGTCAATGTATTGGAGATTTTTTCTTTTTTCTGGGGGCAGAGTTCTTTCTATTAAAAGGCCTAAGTTTGTTAGGATGGGTTCAATATCGCTTGTTAAATTAAAATAGGCCTTCCAACCCTCTTGTGCCTACGGCAATAATTTTTTTATTAACACTTCAATAA